>CAKQCH010000012.1:0-37077 GCA_934216735.1 uncultured Prevotella sp. | reverse complement strand
GCTGCACGAGATGGTGCTGCAGATTCGTGGCGAGAAGTCCATTCGCAGCGTGGACAGGGCTGATGAGGCCAAGATCGTCAAGGCGCAACAGAGAATCAAGGGGCAGTTGCCTTTCCGTTGCGCGCATTACTATCGTTTTCTGAAGAATCGAAGGGCACAGGATAATGCTGATCCTACGGCTTTCCTTTTTCAGACTACCGTGGATGTGGATGATAAAGAGTATGTGGAGCAGGCGATTGAGCGTGCGAGAGAGCTGAACTGCAGCGACACCATCTGGAAGGGGATGCTGCTGCATCTGGAATATTCCGCCCGAAAGAAGCTGCATATCGATATCCGCATGCCGGTGGGGATGACCATCGAGGAGACGCAGCGTTCGTATTGCGAGGCGCTGGGTGTGCCTTATGATGAGAGCTGCATATCGCCTGAGAGAATGATTTTTATTACAGATAAGGATTCCGAGATTTACCGTTCGAAGGAGTGGTATGGGGTGCTGCCCGCAGAGGAGATTTCGTTGAGAAGAGAGGCTTTCGTGAAGAGGGGGCTGACGATTGACGGCAGAGCTTCTTCATCTGGTTCTTCTTCATCTGGTTCTTTTTCATCTGGTTTTTCTTCATCGGAATTACGCGGAAAAAACGGAACCTTAGCCGCTTTATCGGAAGGCTATTCGCCGCAGAATTTAAACGGAACCTTAGCCGCCTTAGGTGGGGGGAGTGGCCCTGCTGATGCGGATGGCTGCTCGGCTGATACAGGAACTCAAGGCGCTAGCCAATGGCCGCAAGGCCAAATCCGTTTAAATTCCGTGCGTAATCCGGGAAGCAAGAATGTTCCGATTCCTCCGTGTAATCCGATGAAGAAAATCGATGAAGAAAATCCGATGAATGGAAATCCGATGAATGAAAATTCCGCAAGTGAGAAGAATCTCATAGCTTTTGAGCTCTTCAAGGAGGCGGCGGGATTGAGCGGTATGATGATTGATACCGTGGGGTCTAGACATTCTTCTTTGCTTGCTATTATGAGCGCAGGAGCATCTAGAGTGATGAGCGAGGACGAGCTGATGAAGGTGGTGGCTAAGAAGATGCCGAGCTATTATAATGAGCGAGACTGCCACCAGCTGATCCATGATTTCTATGCGAAATATGGAGACAGCTCCAAGCCTTTTTCTCGTGATGTAATCCGCATCAATGCCACGGCTGAGAAGGCTGCCAGCGGCTTGGTTGGTGGTACTGTTATGGGCGATGCTGGGTACAGCTTGCTTGCCGGGGATTGCAAATCCCCGGGGCGCCTGGCGGGCTTTAATTGCAAATCCCCGGGGCGCCTGGTGGGCTTTAATTCCGACGTTCAAAGTGAAGACGATGAATATCCTGCTCCGCCGCCTATGCCCGAAAAGCTGCCCAAGCTGGTAGAACTCCTGGTATCCAAGACTCCGGATATCTACAAGCCTGCCGTGGCTTGTGCCATCTTTCCGCCACTCGCCACGCACCTCTGGCGAACACGCTTCAGATATATTGATAACGTGGAGCATGAAGCTACGCTTTCCGTGTGTCTGCTCGCCGGAACCGGTGCCGGAAAATCGTGCGTGCAGATGCCCATCAACTATATCATGGAGGATATCCGCAAGCGTGATAAGGAAAACATGCGCCGTGAAAAGGAATGGAAGGATGAAATGGTGCGAAAAGGTGCCAATAAGGACAAGCGCAAACGTCCGGAAAACCTGATTATCCAGGAGATTGATGCCGATATGACCAATCCGGCTTTCGTGATGCGTACCGCCGAGGCGCAGGAGCACTTTCTCTATACTTCCATGAACGAGCTCGACCAGTTTGACGCCCTCAAGGGAATGGGAAACCAGCAGTTTCGTATCATGTGCCTCGCCTTTGACCCAGGAAACACCTTCGGTCAGCAGCGTGTTGGTATTCAGAGTGTTACGGAAAGAGTTACCATCCGGTTCAACTGGAATGCGTCTTCCACCATCGACAAGGGACAGCGCTATTTCTCGAAGGTGCTGATAGACGGACCGCTGAGCCGAATCAATTTCTGCACCATCCCCGAAAGGGAGATAGGCGAGGATATTCCGGTTTACGGCACCTACGATGAGGCGTATCGCACGGCTTTGAAGCCTTACATCGAGAACCTCTGCATGGCCACGGGACTGGTAGATTGTCCGGAAGCCTTCCAGCTTGCCACGGTGCTGAAGAACGAGAATGCCGAGTTTGCCCGCACCTCTCAGAACCGCATCTACGAGAATTTCAGTTTTCGTGCCAACGTGATAGCCTATCTCAAGGCATGCGTGCTCTATGTGGCGAATGGTTTCAAGTGGGAGCCTGAGATTGATGACTTTATCCGCTGGAGCGAGCGTTACGACCTGTGGTGCAAGATGCGTTTCTTTGGTGATATGATTGCGAAGGAAATGAACAGTGCCGAGAGAAGTTCGAAGCGTGGACCTGAGAATCTGCTGCAGCTTTTGCCCGATGTGTTCACCCTGTCGCAGTTGGAGGCGCTCCGTCTGGAACATGGATTGGAGCAGAAGGGCACCAAGGGCATCATCCGCCAGTGGGTTCACCGACAGTATATCGAGCGAATCAAGCCGCAGGGCGAGGATGGGCGTGACAGTTACAGTTGTGACAGTTTTAGAAAGCTTAAGTATAGACACGATTTATAGTTTATAGTTTACAATTTATAGTTTATAGTTTACAATTTATAGTTTTTTTTATGGAAATCATTTTGAAGCGTATTGCCAGGAAGGATGCCTATACCATTGGGCATCTGTATATCCTGAAGGATGGGGAGGTGACGAGAAAGGTGAACTGTGCCATGATGAACCCGCATCTGAAGCGTTGGTTCACAAGCACCTTCGACCATGGTTTGCTGAAGGGGGAGACCTATTTTTGTGATACCCTGGAGCCTACTTGGCGCAATCTTCTGGGGGTGGAGTTGAAGCCCGAAGAGGAGAATGGGCGATTGGGACGTGTGTCGGGTAAGAAGGCGCAGAAGATGAAGGGCGCCACGGCGATTCCCGAGGGCACTTACCCCGTGCTGGTTACCAAGTCGCCGAGATTTAAGGAGTGGTTGCCCTATGTGCAGGGTGTGCCCGGTTTCGAGGGCATCCGCATTCATGTGGGTAATGAGCCGAAGGATACGCAGGGGTGTATTCTGGTGGGTGAGAACAAGGTGAAGGGAATGGTTGTGAATTCCCGCATCTGGCTGCATCGCCTGATGCAG
Organism: uncultured Prevotella sp.; assembly: GCA_934216735.1. Taxonomy (GTDB): domain Bacteria; phylum Bacteroidota; class Bacteroidia; order Bacteroidales; family Bacteroidaceae; genus Prevotella. Next base: position 33,858 of record CAKQCH010000012.1, on the reverse strand, counting down.
CGCATTTCGGAAGCGAAGGAACGGGATGAGGCCATCTGGCTTACCATTGTATAATCGAAAAAGAGGAGGGTGTGTCAAAAGTCCAAGACACACCCTCCTCAACTTTTTCTTAGAACAGCTTGGCGAATGCCTCGGCTGTCTTACCGGTATATACCTTCATTTCGGTGACTGGCTGGTAGCTGAAGTCCTTGAAGCTCAAAAGCTGGGCGGCTACAAACTGGCCATCCTGCGAGATGCATGCCTCCAGCTTCATGTTGCCCATGCCTACGGTAGAAACGGGGAATTTGCTGATGGCAGCCTCCATGTTCTCAGGGGCAGAAGCGAGGATGTTCTCCAGTTTTCTGCCATCCTCGATGGTGTACTCCTGTTCCTTTACCTTAAGCACGCTGTTGGTTGGCTTGTAAACAAGTTTCATAGTCCAGCCCATGAATCCTTTTTTCACCTCGATGTCGTTGAGTGCCATCAAATTCTCTGTCATTTCCAAATGATTTATCTTTGCCATAATAATGTTTCCTTTTCTAATTTAAAATTGTTTTGTATATATATAATTGAACTGTTTTTTTCTTACTGAAGTTTTGCATGTGGCATCCTGCCGTCCCCGAAGGGGGCGAATGTGAATAACCGCTGGTGGAATGACCGAAGGGAATGGAACCTGCGGATAGTCAGACTACTCTCTCCAATCGTCCCCGAAGGGGGCGAACAGGAGCAAGAATGGATGTGGTTCGCCCCCTTTGGGGACGATTCCTTCCTCCTGTTGGTGGTCCGCAGGTTCCATGACCTTCGGTCATTCCACCCGCGGTTATTGAAAGTTGGCCCCCTTCGGGGACCGGAGGTTACTTGCGAAACTTGAGTTTTTTATAGGGGTGTACAAATCCTTATCGCATACCAATAATCAGATACAAGATATCAAATTAAGATACCAGATATCAGATGGATATACGATATATATGCTCATCAATAAATTTTAAAAAAAGGAAACTAGCAGAGAAGACGCCGCAGGCAAATGACATAATATTTGCTGGCGACATCAAAGTGGATAGGGGCACTCTCCTGGCGGACAGGCTCCATGCCACCATATAAGGCGGATAAAAGGGTGGATAATAAACGGATTCTATGTAAGAGCAATCTACTTGCTGCCTGATTGCCACCATGAATATTGCCACTCGGCAATAATCGCTGAGGACGCTCGCTGCATGCCCTGTAGGCCTGTGACGAGGCATTCTCCAACTGGGCTTCCTGCTGCTGGTCGTGGTGCTCTACCTTTGCCAAACCATCCTTCTTCGGAAGGGCTTCAGAAGCGTACTGTCCATCTTTTTGATAAGCAGCACTTGCGTAAGAATCCTGAAAATCAGAAAATTTAGAAGCAGCCGATACATCGCCATGACCTATTAAGACCATGGATACAATCAAAAGAATGTATCGCACCAGCTGCTTCATCTTACCTAAATCTAAATTTTATTCAAAACCTGAATTATGATTTTGAAAACCCACTTTTTTTATATAATTCTTTAGTAACTTCTTGCGATGATGACACGGGCCACGGCTGGCTTGCCGCTTACCATATCTACACCAGGAGTCTGCTCGTAAGCGAATGGCACGCAACGGATAGTTGCCTGTGTCTCCTCCTTGATCTTTGCCTCGGTCTCGGCTGTACCGTCCCAGTGGCAGAGGAAGAAACCGCCATCCTTCACGCGCTCCTTGAACTCCTCGTAGTTGTCGCACTCGTATACGTGAGCATCACGGTAAGCACGAGCCTTCTCGAAGATGTTCTTCTGGATGTCTTCCAGCATATCCTTTACGCGCTCTACGATGCCATCGAAGCTTACGTTCTCCTTCTCCAATGTATCACGACGCATAATCTCGATGGTGTTGTTCTCCAAGTCGCGGCCACCCATGGCGAGGCGCACTGGAACACCCTTCAGCTCATAGTCAGCAAACTTGAAGCCAGGACGCTTAGCGGTGTTGTCATCATATTTCACGCTGATGCCCAGCTCGCGGAGCTGGTCGATAACCGGCTGCAACTTGGCTGTGATCTGAGCCAACTGCTCGTCGCCCTTGTTGATAGGAATGATAACCACCTGGATTGGAGCCAACTTTGGAGGCAATACCAGTCCGTTGTCATCGCTGTGAACCATGATGAGGGCACCCATCAGTCGGGTAGAAACACCCCATGAAGTAGCCCAAACGTACTCAGGCTTGTTCTCCTTGTTCAGATAGGTTACGTCGAAGCTCTTGGCGAAGTTCTGACCCAGGAAGTGGGAAGTACCACTCTGCAGCGCCTTGCCATCCTGCATCATTGCCTCGATGGTATAAGTGTTCAAGGCACCGGCGAAGCGCTCGGTCTCGCTCTTCACACCCTGCAATACAGGCACGCCCATATACTTCTCGGCAAACTCAGCGTATACCTTCAGCATCTCCTGAGCCTTAGCCTCAGCCTCTTCCTTGGTGGCGTGGGCTGTATGGCCCTCCTGCCAGAGGAACTCAGATGTGCGGAGGAATGGACGGGTACGCATCTCCCAGCGCATCACGTTGCACCACTGGTTGCAGAGGATAGGGAGGTCGCGCCAGGAATGAATCCAGTTCTTGTAGGTGTTCCAGATGATGGTCTCGGAAGTAGGGCGGATGATGAGCTCCTCATCGAGCTTTGCATTCGGATCAACCTCCACCTCGGTGCCATCCTCTGTAGAGCGCAGGCGATAGTGTGTAACCACGGCACACTCCTTGGCGAAACCAGCCACGTGCTCAGCCTCACGAGAGAAGAAGCTCTTCGGGATGAGGAGAGGGAAGTATGCGTTCTGTACACCAGTCTGCTTAAACATCTTGTCGAGCTGCTGCTGCATCTTCTCCCAGATAGCGTAGCCGTATGGTTTGATGATCATACATCCGCGAACTGGCGAGAGCTCTGCGAGGTCAGCCTTCACAACCAAGTCGTTGTACCACTGACTGTAGTTATCAGCGCGCTTGGTCAAATTCTTAAGTTCTTTAGCCATATTCCTATTTATATTTCTTATTTTTATTTTTTCTTTATATATATAATAATGTATTTAGGGGATTTCCTACATGAAAATAGGCATTTTCCCTGCCTCAATTCGGCAAATACATGTAAATTTGCATGCAAAATTACAAAAAAATATTAGAAAACTATCATTTTTGGGGAAAAAATAAGTATCTTTGCACCCAAATTATAGGTTTATTGAACAATTATAACATAATTATAGGAGAATTTGAAAATGAAAAAGATGAATTTAACTGCAGCAGCGCTCTCTATGCTGCTTGTTCTTGGTAGTTGTGGAACCAATCAGCAGACAGGTACTGCCGTAGGTGCTGGTTCTGGTGCTGCTTTGGGTGCTCTCGTTGGCGGTTTGCTGAACAATAGCCATCGTGGAACAGGTGCTGCAGTGGGTGCTGCCATCGGCGCTGCTGTGGGTGGTACTGCGGGTAACTTGATTGGAAAGCACATGGATAAGGTAAAGGCAGAGGCTGCGGCTGTGAAGAATGCACAGGTAAGCACAGTAACTGATGCCAACGGACTGACTGCCGTGAAGGTGACTTTCGATTCTGGTATCCTCTTCCCATTGAACGGTTCTACTCTCAACGCCAATGCCAAGAACGATTTGGCTAAGTTTGCTCAGGTGTTGAAGAACAACAGCGACTGCGAGGTTGCTATCCAGGGTTATACTGATGCTACAGGTTCTGACGCCGTAAACGTTCCTCTGAGTGAGAACCGTGCCAAGGCTGTATACAACTATCTTTCTTCTTGCGGCGTATCTGCAAGTCAGGTAAAGAGCGTACAGGGTCTGGGTTCTTCTAACCCAGTGGTTGATACCAAGGCTGCATGTGCCCAGAACCGCCGTGTAGAGGTTTATCTCTATGCTAGCCAGGCAATGGTTAACGCTGCCAACAACGGTACTTTGAAGTAAGATATGGTATTGAAAAAAGTTAGAAATATAATCAAATGGGTGGTGGTGCTGTTTTTCAGTACCACCATTCTTGCTGTAGTAGCCTACCGTTTCATCCCGGTGTATCTCACTCCGCTGATGATTATTCGCTGCTTTCAGCAAGTGGCTGATGGCGAGAGTATTACACTGCATCATCATTGGGTTCCGATGGAGAAAATCTCGCCCCACATGCCTGTGGCGGTGATGGCGAGCGAGGATGCCCGGTTTCTGAAGCATCATGGTTTCGACTTTGATGCCATTGAGCATGCGGCAAGAAACAATGCCCATGGTGGCAAGGTGCATGGCGCCAGCACCATCAGTCAGCAGACGGCGAAGAACGTTTTCCTCTGGCCGGGCCGTTCGTGGACGCGCAAGGGCTTCGAGGTATATTTCACCTTCCTCATCGAACTGATGTGGAGCAAGCAGCGCATCATGGAGGTTTATCTCAACAGCATCGAGATGGGTCCCGGAATCTATGGTGTGGATGCCGTGGCGGAGTATCATTTCGACAAGAAGGCGCAGGATCTGTTTCGTGGCGAATGTGCCCTGATAGCGGCCACGCTGCCTAATCCCCGCAAGTTCAGTTCGCTGCATCCTAGCGCCTACATGAAGAAGCGCCAGCGCCAGATAGAGCATCAGATGAAGTTCATCCCTTCCTTCCCGAGAGAAGGCGAGGATTATAACCCAAGCACTGCCGTGGGAGGATATAGGGGGAAGTGATTCTTAGTTTATAGTTTATAGTTTATAGTTGATAGGGGTGACCTTAAAATAGTTTTTTGCCTCAAATATTGATTAATGGATTTACTGAAAGACTTGAACGAAGCGCAGCAACAGGCTGTGAGTTATATAGATGGACCTTCGCTGGTGATAGCCGGCGCAGGTTCCGGAAAGACGCGTGTGCTTACTTATAAGATTGCCTATCTGCTGCAGCAGGGAATGAAGCCCTGGAGCATCATGGCACTCACCTTTACCAACAAGGCAGCCCGCGAGATGAAGGAGCGTATCGGAAAACTGGTGGGCAACGACCTGGCTCAGCATCTCTACATGGGCACCTTCCACAGCATCTTCTCCCGCATCCTGCGTGCCGAGGCGGAGCATATCGGATTCAACAGCAATTTTACCATCTATGATGAATCCGACTCCCGTTCGCTCATCAAGGCGATAGTGAAGGAGATGAAGCTGGACGAGAAAACCTACAAGCCCGCTGCCGTGCACGCCAAGATTTCGAAGGCGAAGAACAACCTGCAGAGTGCCGAGGCATACGATGCCGATGCCGACATCTTTATGCAGAACAAGCGCAGCAACATGGAGAAGATGGGCGAGGTGTACAGGGAGTATGTGCAGCGATGCAAGCAGGCGAACGCCATGGATTTCGACGACCTGCTGGTGCTTACCTTCCAGCTCTTCAGAGACCATGAGGAGGTGAGACGAAAGTATGCCGAGAGGTTTGACTTTATCCTGGTGGATGAGTACCAGGATACCAACCATGTGCAGATGTCGATCGTGATGCAGCTGTGCAGGGAGAAGTTGCGCGTGTGTGCCGTGGGCGATGACTCGCAGAGCATCTACAGTTTCCGTGGCGCCAACATCGACAATATCCTCAACTTCCAGCGCCAGTTGCCGGGCACCCGTCTCTTCAAGCTGGAGCAGAACTACCGCAGTACGCAGACCATCGTGGAGGCGGCAAACAGTCTGATTCGCCACAACCGCAACCAGATTCCCAAGGAGGTGTTCAGCCGGAATGCCGAGGGCGAGAAGATTCAGTATAAGCCAGCCTACAGCGACAAGGAGGAGGCACTGATTGTGGCGAAGGACATCAAGCGCATCAAGCGTCAGGACGATTGCGGCTATGATGATTTCGCCATTCTCTACCGCACCAATGCCCAGAGCCGAAGCTTCGAGGAGGAGTTCAGAAAGCAGGGCATTCCTTACCGCATCTATGGCGGACTGAGCTTTTACCAGCGCAAGGAAATCAAGGATATCATTGCTTATTTCCGACTGGTGGCGAACCCTGACGATGAGGAGGCGATTAAGCGAATCATCAATTATCCGGCGCGCGGCATCGGAGCTACCACGGTGGCAAAGGTGGCTGCCTGCGCCCACGAGAACCAGGTGAGCATCTGGGAGGTGATAGGCGAGGCGGCGCATTACGGGCTGAACGTGAACAAGGGTACCTTGACAAAGCTGGAGAATTTCCGACTGCTGATCAGTTCGTTCATCGACCGTTCGCATACGCTTGATGTGTATGCCCTGGGCGATGCCATCATCAAGGAGGCGAGAATCAGCGAGGATATCATGCAGGGCAAGGATGCCGACGACCTGGCGAGACAGGAGAACCTGGAGGAGTTTCTGAGCGGTATGCAGACCTTCGTGGCTGAACGCCAGGAGGAGGGCAGGATGGATGAGACTTTCCTGACGGATTTCCTGCAGGATGTGGCGTTGCTGACGGATGCCGACAGTGAAGGCGAGAAGGATGAGCCGAGGGTTTCGCTGATGACGGTTCATGCGGCGAAGGGCCTGGAGTTTGCCACGGTTTTCGTGGTGGGTTTGGAGGAGAATATCTTCCCGAGTCCGATTGCGGCTACCACGGTGAGGGAGCTGGAGGAGGAGCGCCGATTGCTGTATGTGGCGATAACCCGTGCCGAGAAGCATTGCATCCTGACGAATGCGCAAAACCGGTTCAGATATGGCAAAATGGAGTTTGACAATCCGAGCCGATTCATAGAAGAGATTGATCCTGATTTGATTGAGGGTGAGGGAATGAATTCGAGATCATCATTTGGTGGTTTTGGAAGAAGAAGTTCCTATGGTTCAGATAGAAGTTCCGGCAGAGATTCTTATGGTTCAGATGGCGGTTATGGTTCAGATGGCGGTTATGGCGGAAGAATGCCATGGGATTCTAAGTCTGTATCATCGCAGTTTAAGGCAGATCCGAAGCCATCCTATACGTCGCCGAAGCCAAAGCCATCTGCATCAGCTGCATCATTTTCTTCATCATTAAAGCCTGCTGCATCATCCTCTTCTTCATTGAAGCCTGCATCTGCTGCATCATCATCATCTTCACCAAAACCTGCATCATCATCATCTTCTTCTCTTCGAGAAGGATGCAAGATTGAGCATCAGCGTTTCGGCGTTGGTGAAGTTTTGAAGCTTGAAGGCTCTGGCGAGAATGCCAAGGCAACGGTGGCATTCACCCATGCCGGCACCAAGCAGCTTCTGCTGAAGTTTGCAAAATATACGATTATTGAATAAAGACAATAGTTGTATGCGCTTCTTGTAAGTTGTATTCTGCCGTCCCCGAAGGGGGCGAACTCTCAATAACCGCTGGTGGAATGACCGAAGGTCATGTAACCTGCGGATAGTCAGACTACTCTCTCCAATCGTCCCCGTAGGGGGCGAACAGGAGCAAGATTGGATGTGGTTCGCCCCCTTCGGGGACGTTCCCTCCCTTCTGATGCTTTCCGCAGGTTCCATTCCCTTCGGTCATTCCACCAGCGGTTATTGAGAGTTCGCCCCCTTCGGGGACGGTGGGAGAGTGTGTCATAAATCCATGCCACACCCCCGTGGGCATTCCTTTTATCCCTCTACCTTAAAATACCTTAATATTTTTATGCTTCCTTTGCATTTCTTGTCTTTTTTCCTTAAATTTGTACTGTTTTTTAAGAACATGAATTTTAATTTAATCATATATAGGAACAATGAAAACAAAACACTTGAAAATCAGGCTGTTCTCATCCTTGCTCGTGATGGGAAGCCTCTTGGTAACCGGTTGTTCTGATAGCGACTATGATTTCAACAACATAGATGCTACCATTGGAATCGGAGGAGATGGGTTGGAATTGCCAGCCAGCAATACCGATAACATCAAACTGTCAGAAGTGCTCGACCTGGAGGAAAACGGATCCGTGGTGGCTGATGCCTCTACCGGATTCGACTATGTATTCCGCCAGCAGGGAAATGAGGTGGAGGCGGCTCATCCTTTTATCAACAGTATCACGGTGGCACGCCGACAGTCAAGCTCCAGCAATATCACGCTTTCTTTCAACTCTTCGGCTCGAAATTCAAGAGCATCAAGAGCTGCAGTCATGCTCCATGGCGAGGGCGACGTGTTTGAATTCTCTTACGAGGGTAACAAGCCTCAGGAGGTGGAAGAACTGACTGCTGCCGAGGTGAGCAGCACCATCAACCTGAAGGTTGACTTCCAGAACCTCTCTAGCTGGGTGTCAAAGTTTGATAAGATTACCCTTACCTTCCCATCCTATATGAAACTTGCCGTGGACGGAAAGATGGTTGAGGGCAATACCATCACATTAAATAATGTGTCTACTTTGAAAGATCTGGAGAAGAAGATTGACATCGTGGGCCTCGATTTCACCAAGAAGGATGAACTGGGCGAACTGAAAATCGCAAAGACTTCACTTGGCGAGAAAATTCAGCTCACCGGTAAGGTTCACATGGCGGTGGAAACCAGCAACTACTCTTTTTCATCCGGTATCTCATCCGTTTCCATGAAGAACAATCTCTCGATGAGCGATATCAAGATTACCGGCGCTACGGGTAAGTTTAACCCAACCATCAACCTGAATACCCTGGGCAATGTTCATATCTCGGGCATTCCAGACTTCCTGAAGGATGGCAACGTGGTGGTGGATCTCTATAATCCGCAAATCTATCTCACACTCAACAGCAACCTCGATATCGAGGGCTTTGCGGGCGGTACGCTCAAAAGTCTGAAGGATGGCAGGGAAATCGCCAGCGTTGAGGTGCCTGAGTTTGCCGTTAAGGCGAATGGCACTACCCGCGTGGTAATCTGTCGAAATGCTGCGGCAACGGAAGCTGGCAGCGATGTGGAGAAAGTGGAGGTTCCAAATCTTTCTAATCTTGTGAAGACCATGCCTGATGAGATTACCTTCCAGGCGAACGCCAGAGCCAACAATCAGAAGGCGGGTACCTTTAAGTTGGGCTATCATGACTACGAGGTGGCTCCATCTTACAGCATCGATTCGCCTATCGCCTTTGCCGAGGATGCCTGCATCGAATATAGCGATGATTTGGACGGATGGAACGACGATATCAAGGATTTGAACATGGCGGATGGTGCCTATGTCAGTTGTCTGCCCAGGTTACCAGTTGTGTGCCAGCTTATCTCAACGTGAAGGCAACCCCTGTGGATGTGTACGGAAGAGAGATCAGCAAGGACGAACTGGAAGTGGAGATTACGGGCGAAATCAAGGCTTCTGCCGATGGCACGACCCCAGCTACATCGCCTCTCAGCGTGAAGATTCTGCAGAAGAAAGCAGATGCCTTCAAGAAGCTCGACGGCTTGAAGGTGGTGGTTTCGGGCAAGGCCAAGGGCGAGGGCGGAAATGCCGTTACGGGCGTGGTGCTCAATGCCGAGAAGCATACCTTGAAGTTGAACGACATCAAGATTAAACTGGTAGGAAAGGTGATTGGTGATTTTAATTAAATCGAGAAATCTCTTTCGAAGATGATTTTAATTGAATAACAGTTAAGTAGATGATTATGAAGATTTTATCAAAGAAATATATCCTCTCGGCATCCCTGCTGATGCTGGGTGGCGCAGCGATAGCGCAGAACTTGAACTCTGCCTATTTCACTGAGGGCTATCACTATCGCCACAACCTGAATCCTGCCTTTGGCGATTCATGCAGTTTCATCTCTATCCCGGCTTTGGGAAACATCAGCGTGAATACCCGTGGTAACTTCGGCTATCAGGACGTGGTGATGAAGAATCCGATGTACGGACAGCCGGGACAGAAGCGAATGACCACCTTCATGAACCCTTACATCTCTACGGGCGATGCGCTGAAGGGTTTCAGCAAGGGCGATAATAAGATTGTGGGCGACGTGAACCTCACCATCCTTGCCGCTGGCTTCAAGGCTTTTGGCGGATACAATACCATCGAACTGAGCGAGAAGACCAGCTTCGGCATGGTGCTTCCTTACGAGCTCTTTGAGTTTGCCAAGAACACGGGCAACCAGAATTACAACATCGGCGACGTGAGCCTCCGTGCACGTTCATACGCTGAGCTGGCGCTGGGCCATTCCCGTCAGATTACCGAAAAACTGAGAATGGGTGCCAAGTTGAAGTTCCTGTTGGGTGTGGGTGCTGCCGACGTGGATCTGAAGAATGTGCAGGCTAATTTGGCGGGCACAGACCAGTGGACGCTTTCGGGTGAGGGAACCGCACAGGTTTCCGTGAAGGGCTTTACTTACAAGAGCAAGGTTTCGGAGTATAACGACCCTAGCCATGTTTCGCCAGACGGCACGCAGGGCAAGTATGAGCATGTGGACGATGTGGACGTGGATGGATTCGGACTGAACGGATTCGGCGTGGCACTGGATCTGGGTGCTGAATATAAGATTAACGACGACTGGAGGGTGAGTGCTGCCGTGATGGACCTGGGTTTCATCAACTGGAGCAACAACATGAAGGCGGTGAATGCCAAGAACCAGTTTGTTTTCAACGGTTTCCATGATACCACTGTGGGCAGCGGTTCGGGCGGAACCCTGGACGACAAGATGGACAGTTACGGCGACCAGCTTTCTGATTTCGCCAATCTGAAGGATATGGGCGATGCCGGAAGCCGTTCTACGGCATTGGCTGCTACCATCAATCTGGGTGCTGAATACACCCTGCCTATGTATAAGAAGCTGTCGTTCGGTGCCCTGAGCAGTACCCGTCTGAACGGTTCCTACACCTGGACAGAGGGTAGGGTGAGTGCCAACTGGAAGCCTCTGAGCTGGCTGGATGGCGGCGTGAACTTCGCCGTGAACAGTTTTTCAACCAGCATGGGTTGGGTGCTGAATATCCATCCTAGCGGCTATAACCTCTTCATCGGCATGGATCATCTTCTGGGCAAGACCAGTAAGGAGTTCATCCCTCTGAGTTCCAACGCCAGCATCGCCATCGGCATGAACGTGGCGTGGGGTGGCGTAAGCCAGAAGAAATTGGAGAAGGAATCGAAGAAAAAGGCAGTAGCCGAGTTGTAATACGAAAGCAGCTGTGCCCAAGTTGTAATACGAAAGAAGCCTGTTTAGCAGATTCGCTAAACAGGCTTTCTTATAATGCTTCGTCATCTATAATGCTTCGTCATCCGGCCGCTGAATCTGCGCTGGCGTTTTCAGCTTGGGCAGATGGCGCTTCTTTCTGAGCCATGCAGCTTTGCGCTGCTCGTAATCTTCGCGGTGGCGTTCAAGGAAATTATCTGCCATGATTCTATCAAATAAAATCTATCAAATAAATTCATTCAAATGATGAACTTATTCCTTGAATCGGCTGTAAATCACCTTGATCTGCACAGGACCCGCTGCTACCTTGTTTCCACTCTTATCCAGGGTGTAATCCTTGTTGGCATCATCCGTAGCCTTGATGAGACGGGTAGAAGAGAGCGACATATCGTGGTTGATCTTGGTAACCACCGTAGAGTTGTTGATGGTGCTCGTCTTCAGCGTCACTGGCACCAGCATCACCTTGTTCCAGTTAGGATGCTCGTTCACCCAGTTGGCATTCTTCTTCTCGCCCTCCAGCTTGGCATTATGCATCTTCGTAACCAGGTTACTGATATTATAGAAGGTATAAGCGTTCTTTCTGCTTGTAGAGGCGCTGAAGGTTGCCGTATACGAAGAACGGTTGTCCGTGAGCTTGCTCTGCTCGAAGAAGGCATTCAGGCTATCAGCCTCTACCATCAGAATGGTGGAAGGAGCACTGAACTGATACTTGCTGTCTTCTACATTATTCATTCTAGGGAATGAGATAGAGGCTGTGTTGAGCGTATCCTTCTCGTGACCCTTGATGATGTCTTCCACTGGCAGCGTTACCTCGGTGAAGATTCCGGCAGGCGACTTGATGAAGGTACACTCCTCGTTGCTGGCCAGCGTCTCCAATGTCTTGGTATCGTTGGTAATCTTGTTGAGCTGAAGCACCTCCTCTGTTCCGTCGAAGCGGTTGTAGGTGTAGCCCGAAACAATGCTGTCGTTGCCATGGGAATCCTTCACGGTCTTCTGAATCTTCCAGTAGAGCTGCAGCTCTGTGTTCCAGATGTTTGCCACGTTTCCGATACCACCGGTGTTCTTGATGTAGAATCCAGGGCATACGTTGTTGAGGAAGCGGTAGTTAGACTTGAAGTACTCCGGATGCTCCACGTAGGTGTTCATGATGTAGGAACCGTAGTTCTTGTAGGTCTTTCCGTCTCTCGCCTTGTAAGGCTTGTTGAGATAGATTCTGAACGCCATGGTAGAGCCCTCGCTCAGGTTGTAGGTGGCGCTGGCGTGGTAGTTGTCCTCGCTAACCCATCCACCCTTGAAGGCATCATAGTCGGAGTAATATTCCTCGTCTTCCGTCATCGGCTTGCTCATCTCGTATGCCGTCACCTTCATCGGTGCCAGCGAGTCGCCGTAGGTGGTTTTGTAGGAAACCAGCAGGAAGCAGGAGTCTGCCTCGATATTTCCATCGTGTGCATTGCGGATATACTCTAGAGTATCGAGAGAGAACGATGACAACACGCCAAACTGGGTCATGTAGTCGCCGGTGACGTAGGTTCCCGTCTCTGGGTCTTTCACCTTGCCTATCATACCCGTATTGTTTCGGCTCAAGACCGGTCCTGAAACTACCGAGCGGGATGTTACGTTGAACACCTTCTGCTGGATAGAGAGGTTGTCCACCTCGTTGGTGATGGACGAACCGATGTTGTCAGTCGTGTCATCGCAGGCTGCCATAGTCATCGCTGCGATGAATAACGCTGTAAATAGTCTTAAAATCTTCATTATCCTTGAAATGTGAATCTATAGTTTCGAGGCATTATTCCTCATCCGGGAACACCTCGTTGATGAATGTCTTGTAGGCATCAGCAAAGTCATCACCCGGATAGTTGAGCACAGGCTTGCTCTTTTCCTCGGCATATCCGAGGAGGTTGATGCCTGCCCCTTCTTCACCCTGAACGACTCCGTCGCTATAGTCGATGGCCATCTTGCCCAGCTCCGTGAAGTCGAAATTCTCCTTGTAGTCGGCGAGCAGTTCAGCCTTGGCATCGCGATAGTCCACGCACTGCTTGAAGTTGGTGCCCAGGTCGCCCTTCAGCTCGTTGTTATAGAGCGAGAGGATTACCTTAGAGTTTGCGAAAGAAGGCTCTTCAGCGTATGCGGTCTTGATATAGAAAGGCACCACGGCGCTCACCCATCCCTGGCATACGATGACATCTGGCTGCCAGCGAAGCTTCTTCACTGTTTCCAAAACGCCACGTGCGAAGAAGATGGCTCTCTCGCCGTTGTCTGCATATTCCACTCCCTGTTCATCGGCTGCCATCTGTCGGCGGTTGAAGTAATCTTCGTTGTCGATGAAATAAATCTGCTGTCGTGTTGTTGGTATAGATGCTACCTTGATGATCAGCGGATGGTCTGTATCATCAATGATTAGGTTCATACCAGACAGGCGAATAACCTCGTGCAGCTGGCCGCGACGCTCGTTGATGGTGCCCCATTTAGGCATAAAGGTGCGAATCTCAAAACCTGCTTCCTGCATCTTCTGAGGTAATTCGCGTCCCATGATGGACATGTGGGTCTCGGCTACGTATGGGTCGATCTCCTGATTGATAAATAATACTTTCTTTGCCATAAAATTTAAATTTTATTCTTACGAATTAGGTGCAAAGGTACAAAAAAATATCCGAAAAGTGGCATTTTTGTTCTGAAATTCAATAATTTCGGCAATAATTCGCATATTTTTAGGTTTTTTCTTTCTTATTTGAGAAAAAAGTTGTTATTTTGCACCCCGTAACAGATTAAGAAGATGAAAGTATTCAATAAGATTGTTGACCTCCAGAGCGAACTTGACAAGTGTCGCAAGGAGGGAAAGGAGATTGGCCTTGTGCCTACAATGGGTGCGCTTCACGAGGGTCACGCCTCGTTGGTGAAGCGAAGTGTGAAGGAAAATGGTGCTACGGTGGTTTCGGTGTTCCTGAACCCTACACAGTTTAACGACAAGGGTGACCTGGACCGCTATCCTCGTACCCTGGATGCCGACTGCAAGCTGGTGGAGGCGTGTGGTGCCGACTATGTGTTTGCTCCTTCGGTGGAGGAGGTGTATCCTACTCCTGACACCCGTCATTTTGAGTTTCCACCGGTGAGCACGGTGATGGAGGGTGCCAAGCGCCCGGGTCACTTCAACGGTGTGTGCCAGGTGGTGAGCCGCCTGTTTGACATCGTGAATCCAACCCGTGCCTACTTTGGCGAGAAGGACTGGCAGCAGATTGCCGTGATCAAGCAGCTGGTGAAGTTCATGGGCAGCAGCGTGAAGATTGTGGAGTGTCCTATCATCCGTGATGAGGACGGCTTGGCAAAGAGTAGCCGCAACACCCTGTTGGCTGCCGACGAGCGTGCCATTGCTCCTGCTATCTTCAAGGCTTTGAAGGCGAGCGTGGAGTATGCCAAGGATCACAGCGTGAAGGAGACTCACGACATGGTGGTGAACGAGATTAACGCCGTGGAGGGTCTGGAAGTGGAGTATTTCCAGATTGTGGATGGCGACAGCCTGCAGGATGTGGCTTCATGGGATGAGAGTGATTATGTGGTAGGTTGCATCACCGTTTACTGCGGCAAGACTCCTATCCGCCTGATTGACCATATCAAGTATAAGGGATAAAAAATAGTATTATAAATAGTATTATATAGTATTATGCAGATTGAAGTATTGAAGAGTAAGCTCCATTGTGTGACTGTTACTGAGGCTAATCTGAACTACATGGGCAGCATCACGATAGATGAGGACTTGATGGACGCAGCTAATCTGATAGCAGGCGAGAAGGTGCAGATTGTGGATAACAACAATGGTGAGCGCCTGGAGACCTATATCATCAAGGGTGAGCGTGGCAGCGGCTGCATCTGTCTGAACGGTGCGGCGGCACGCAAGGTTCAGGTGGGTGACACGGTGATTATCATCGCCTATGCCCTGATGGACTTTGAGGAGGCAAAGACTTTCAAGCCTACCGTGGTTTTCCCGAAAGAGGGAAACAAGGTATAGAGTTCTATTCAATGGAAAATGAAATAAGGTGTGTCTGAAGCGGTATTCCCGCTTCTGGCACACCTTTTTTATGTCACGCAGGATTTTTAAATGTTTTAGTCACGCAGATTTCGCAGATGACGCAGATTTTTCGACCTGTTCGGTCTTGGGCAGATAATCCTGTAGAAGGGATTTTGTATTTCTGTTTCCTCTGCTTCAACGGCGTTAGCCCATGGCCGTAAGGCCAAAAATCTGCGTCATCTGCGAAATCTGCGTGACCTTTTATTATCAGCGTGTCCTTTATTATCAGCGTGCGTAAATATTATATTTTATTCTTCGAGAAATGACTCATGATGATACGGCCTCCGAAACTTAAAACCAAGACGATGATGGTGAGTACCACGGCTGCGGCATACGCCCTGTTCTGCACATCCTCCTGCGGTGCACTCAACTGGAAAAACACGCTCAATGGCAATGTGGCAGCCTGCTGGTTCAATCCATGCGGAATATGATCGGAGAATCCTGCCGTGAACATCACTCCGGCGCAATCGCCTATGGCTCTACCTATACTTAATAAGGTGGCAGTGGCGATGGCAGGTGCTATCTGTCTTAACACAACCCCGATGGTTTCAATCCTCGTGGCTCCCAGGCTATACGATGAATCGAGAATCTCCTGCGGAATGGTCTTCGCCACTTCGTCCATCGAACGGATCAATATCGGAACGATGAGCAGGGTGGTGACGAGGATGCCGCCGCCCAAGGATGCCCTGATGCCCAGCCATACCATCAGGGTGAAGGCGAAGGATCCATAAACGATGCTCGGAATTCCGAAGAGGGTATCGTAAGCCAGTCGGGCAACATATCCGAACTTAGAATTGGGTTTGAGATATACATTCATATAAAATACCACGGGCAGCGAGATGATGAGTCCGAGCAGCGTAGATCCGCCCACGATATAAAGGCTTCCCACGATGGCATTGAGGAATCCGCCCTTGCCGCCCAGATAGAATCCGCCGCTAGGCAACTGGCTCACCATCTCCCAGGAGAGCACTGGAAGCCCTCGCTTGAAGATGGTGTAAAGTACGCTCAGCACGAAGAAGGCAACTATGCCTATCGACAGGAGCATCAGAATTTTCATGAATCTTTCTTCTATGTATTTCATAATGTTGATTTTTTAATGAAGTTTTCTCATCTGTTTTTCCCATAAAGTCCCCACACGCCCTGAAAGGGCAGAAGCTCCTAGCCCAGGGCAACACCCTGGGTATAATAGGCGTTGGTAACTACGCCCTGTAAGGGCAAAAGCTTAATTCTTTATCGATTTCAATACGATTCTCGACCCGAGATTCAATATCACTACCACGAAAAACAGCAGGAAGGCGGCAAACATCAATGCGCTGTCATAAAGCGGCACCGAGAGCATTTCACCATAATTGTTGGCAATGAGTGCCGGTATCGGATAGCAGGCATCGAGCACGCTGCCCGGCACGATGGAGAGGTTTCCGCAAACCATCAGCACGGCTATCGTTTCGCCCAGTGTTCGGCTCAGTGCCAGAACAATGGCTGCAATCATTCCCGGTCGGGCTTTTCTGAGCACCACATGCTTGATGGTTTGCCATTGCGTGGCGCCCAGCGAGAGAGAAGCTTCTCTCAAATCTGTTGATATGTTATCGAATATCTCCATAAACAGGCTCACCAGAAGCGGGATGATCATCACGCTCAGCACGATGCCGCCTGCCAGCACGGTATAGCCCGAGGAGAACTCCACGAAGAGGGGAGCCACATGCTTCGAAACCCAGGGTACGATGAGCAGGGTGCCCCACACGCCATAGATGACGGAGGGCAGTCCGGCAAGGATATCGAGCAGGGGATACACGTATTTCCGGATGCTGCGATGGGCGTATTCCGTGAGATAGATGGCCATGAGCAGGGAGATGGGGAGGGCGATGAGGATGGCGAGTGCCGTACACCAGAAGGTGCCGGCGAGGAAGGGCAGGAATCCGAACTTGCCTTCCATCGGTCGCCAGTTGCTCTCCGTGAGGAGTTCCCACAGATTATACTGGCTCAATATCGGCTCCGACTTGATAAACAGTCCCACCGCCATGATGATAACCAGGAAAATGGAGGCGATGGTCAAGAGAAACATCACCTGTCCTGCTATCTTATCCTTTGCTATTCTGTAATTCATACTCGTATTATTTATAACCCGTTAGGCGTTTCGACGGATTTGTAATCCGCTCTATCCGAATAGGCTAACGCCCAATCCCAGCAGCAGGAATGCTGCAGCCTCCAGGATATTGATGATCAAATTCTTCATAAGCCAATCCTATTTTATAATCTCAGAAAAGAGAAATCCTAGCTTCTCTGATGCAATCCGCATTCTCGATGTTCAGGCGATTCCCACCACCATCTTCCGGCTCGGATATCCTCGCCTGGCTTGATGGCCCTTGTACAAGGTTGGCAACCGATGCTCGGATATCCCTTGTCCTGCAGCTTGTTATAAGGCACATGGTGCTTCTTTACATACTGCTCCACATCCTCTTCGCTCCAGTTGATAAGCGGGTTTACCTTAATCAGGTTGTGGATGTCATCCCATTCCACCACCTGCATATCCTTTCGTGTCACGCTCTGTTGCTTTCTCAATCCGCAGATCCATACATCCAGTCCCTGCATCGCCCGTTTTAAGGGTTCCAGCTTTCTCACCTGACAGCAGCGGTGTCGGCTTTCTATCGAATTATAGAAGAGGTTGATGCCCTCTTCCTTCACCATCTGCTGCACCGCCTCGTAGTTTGGGAAGAACACTTCCAGGTTGATGCCATACGTCATGTTGGTCTTGTCGATCAACTGGTAGGTCTCCGGAAAGAGTCTGCCGGTATCGAGTGTGAATATGCGTGCCGATTTATCCGTCTTCACGATGATGTCGGTAAGTGTCTGGTCCTCGATGCTGAGGGAAGAAGAAAGAGCGATGCGCCCTTTGAATGCCTGGAGGAAATAACCGACAATTTCCTCGGCAGGCGCATCGCTGAATTTCTTATTGAGTTCCGGAACGAGAGACTTTATATTACTTTGAACTTTGACCATTGAACTTTGAACTTTATGATTACTATTTTATCAATCCTGCTCCCACGGTTTCATTCGTATCCGGGTCGATGAAAATCAGACTGCCCGTTACTTTATTCTCCGTATATTTATCGAATACCAATGGGTTGGCGGTGTGGATGGTGATTTCGGCGATATCGTTCATTTTCAATTCCGATACACCCTCTTCCTTCTCCAACGTGTTGATGTTGCGGCGATAGTTGATGCTGCGAATCAAACCCTGGGTCTCGAAGGTGGCCTGGCGAATCACGTATTTATTTCTTACGGCAGCAGGACGCTCGTTGAACCAGCAAACATCCAGCGTGATGTCCTGTTCGATGCTAGGCTGCTTCTCGTCTGCCTTTACGAGGGTATCGCCACGCGAAATGTCGATATCATCATTCAGCGTCAGGGTAACGCTCATTGGGGCATACGCCTCCTCCAGATGCTCCTCTACGAAGTCGATGCTCTTCACTGTGCTCTCCGTGCCTGATGGCAACACTCTGATCTTGTCGCCCGGACGGATGATGCCGCCGCTCACTCTGCCCGCATAACCGCGGTAGTCTGGGAACTGGCTGCTGATAGGACGAATCACATACTGCACTGGGATACGGAAGAAATCGCTCACCGTCTTATGACCTACCGGAACCGTCTCCAGATAGTTCAGCAGGGTAGGTCCCTCATACCAAGGAGTCTTATCGCTCTTGTTCACCACGTTGTCGCCATCCTTGGCGCTGATAGGGATAAATACCACGTTCTTGATATCCAATGCCTCCGACATCTTCTTGTAGTCGGCAACAATCTTGTCGTATACATCTTTACTGAAATCAACCAGGTCCATCTTGTTGATAGCCACTAGGATATGTGGTATACCGAGCAACGAAGAAATATAACTGTGGCGAACGGTCTGCTCCAACACGCCGTGGCGTGCATCGATGAGGATGATGCTCAGGTCGGCAGTGCTGGCACCCGTCACCATGTTGCGGGTATACTGAATATGTCCCGGAGTATCGGCGATGATAAACTTGCGTTTCGGTGTGGCGAAATAGCGGTAAGCCACATCGATGGTGATGCCCTGTTCGCGCTCGGCACGGAGACCATCCGTGAGCAGAGCCAGGTTCACCTCTTCATTACCGCGGCTCTTGCTTGCAGCCTCCACCGCCTCCAACTGGTCTTCGAAAATCGACTTGCTATCATAAAGCAATCTTCCTATCAAAGTACTCTTTCCATCGTCCACGCTGCCCGCAGTAGAGAAGCGGAGCAGCTCCATATCTAAATAACCTCTTGTAGATTCCATCTTGTTCAATTTTAAAATTTTAGCTCTAAACTAAAAGAGCTATCAACTCTTAACTTTTAACTATAAACTCTTTAGAAGTATCCCGCTTTCTTGCGGTCTTCCATTGCCGTTTCGCTTCGCTTGTCATCGGCTCTTCCTCCACGTTCTGTCACACGTGTAGAAGCAATCTCGTCGATGATATCCGCCACGGTTGTTGCCTTTGATTCCGTGAGACCGGTGCAGGTAATATCACCGATGGTGCGGCAGCGAACCAGCTTCTTTACCACTTCTTCTGTAGGCTTTCGCTTGATGCAAGGCAGGGCTGCGAGCCACTGTCCATCACGGTTGAATACCTCTCTTTCGTGAGTGAAGTAGAGCGAAGGCATCGGGATGTTTTCCAGGAAGATATACTGCCATACATCCATCTCCGTCCAGTTGGAGATAGGGAACACACGGAAGTGCTCGCCCATGTTCTTTCTGCCGTTGAAGATGTTCCAGAGCTCAGGACGCTGGTTCTTCGGGTTCCACTGTCCGAATTCATCACGATGACTGAAGAAGCGTTCCTTGGCACGGGCTTTTTCCTCATCTCTTCGGGCACCACCGATGGCTGCATCGAATTTATATTCCTCCAGGGTATCGAGCAGGGTAGTGGTCTGCAGCTTGTTTCGGGAAGCATAATAACCCGTTTCCTCCTTTACTCTTCCCTTGTCGATGCTTTCCTGCACGCTACCCACGATGAGTTCGGCTCCGAGTTTCTTGGCGAGTTCGTCACGATACTGGATGGTTTCCTCGAAGTTGTGACCCGTGTCGATGTGGAGCAGTGGGAATGGAATCTTCGCCGGATAGAATGCCTTGTAGGCGAGATATGTGATTACGATAGAATCCTTGCCACCCGAGAAGAGGATGACCGGACGCTCGAACTGGGCAGCTACTTCGCGGAGCACGTAGATAGATTCTGCCTCCAATTCCTTGAGATGTTTGATAGTCTTATTATCCATAATCTATGTCTTTTTAATTGCTATTTTATTGTTATTTTTTCTGGGTGCAAAGGTACTGCGATTTTGCGACGTGGGCAATACCACATGGGGAGTAAAAAGACTACCATACAGGGAGTAAAGGGTATACCATACATTTGGTATAAGGCTGCCAAACGTATGGTATGTATGATGATAAGGATGTTTGTCCTATATCTAATAAGGTGTAACAGCAAAAAAAACGAGGGATGTCATGGACTTATGACTCTCCCTCGTTTTTGCTTATTTTTAGTAATCCTCCTCTTCCCAGCAGTCTACAGAGTAGCCTTTAGAGTGGGCTGTGCCGTGGTCGGTGCTGGTACCAGGTTGCTCGCTGCCTGCTAAGAGGAGCGGAAGGCTGTCGGTAAGTTCCAGCACCTGGATTGCTGGAACTTGATACTTCTTTTTCATCATTGTATTCATATTCGTATTTAATATTGTATTTACTATTTACTTTTATATTTATTATCTACCAATTACATTTTATTTCACTTTACATGTCATTTCACCACCATCTTCTTGCCATTCAGGATGTAGATGCCCTTGCTCATATGCTTGGTCTTTGAGGCTGTAGCTACCTTGCGGCCATTCAGGTCGTAGATGATGCCGGCATGAGATTTCTATGTTGGTAAACTCTATAATTGTGTTGCTTGAAGTAAATCCTTTAGCCGATACTTCTGTCTTGGAGAATCAAATCGACTTCCTCGTCTATCATCTCTATGGCTTGACCTATGATGAAGTCTTGATTGTTGACCCGGATACTCCAATCTCTCGTGAGGAGTATGAGGCATATAAAGAGGAGTAAAGACATTGACTTGTAAGCGGGTTTAGTTTATATATAATTGAACTTCTGTTACAAGTATGGATAAACAACTTCGGGCTGCTTCCATTATGGAGGCAGCCCGAAATGTTTTTTGTATATTTCGATAGTCTATTTTCATCCTCGAAGTGCATTATAAGTTAAATTCCATTCTTTGTCAAGAACAGCGATTTCAGCTTGTAGCTTTTCTCTATTAGCTTTTCGCTGTTCTGTTGTTAAACTCTCTACACGCTTCATTTCTTCAACAAAGCGTTCGGCGTCTTTGCCATATAATATTGGCGTTTCTCTAATTGGTCTTGCCATAATTTTATCCTCCTATTAATTATATTGTTATTTATGTCGCTGCAAAAATAGTGCAAGGAATACGGGAGAAAAAGTTACGGAAAAAGCTTATTCAGTTTATTCTTGCAGTTCTTTCTAAAATCTTCTATACTGATAGAACGTTTCCAATCTTCTAGTCACGGGTCTTGTGCCGTTAGTTCTTTTTCAAAGTCATCTGCATTTGACCATGTTCGTTCTTCATTTAGTTTATTGAAAAACTCTTCTTCATTATAGCTAACACCTGTCCTTTCATACTCCGCTTCAATGGCTTCAATCCTAGCCACGGCTTCTTTTTCATTAGCCGGATGCCAGCCAATAGGAGTCGGCTGCTCTTCTTGTAATGTATATCTTTTCTCCTTCATAAGCTCTTTCCTTTATAGTTTTCTATTGAATTGTCTGATCAGATCTCTAGGGCTTCTTCTCATATCCCATAAATCTACGAAAATGATGAGGTCGTTGGCTTCATCGTAGCGGTAGATAATCTTCCAATTCTCCTTGATAATCGCACTATGGTAAGGGCGGTGGAATCGCTTAAGCAATGGCTCTCTGGGTGAAGAAAGAGGATGAAGCATCAGGCGATGCTTGATGTCATCAAGCTCTTTATTAAACCGTTTTACTGAAGTTGCTCCAAATTCGGCTAGTGTGTAAACCACCATATCTCGAAGTTCCTTCTTGAAAGGGTCTAGTAATTTTATATGAGCCATAATCCTTCAGATTTAAGTTCTGCTATAAAATCATCAAAATCTGTAGCCTTGCCTGTCCTTTCATACTCCGCCTCAATAGCTTCTATCCTAGCCACGGCTTCTTCTTCATTAGCCGGATGCCAGCCAACAGGAATCTTATTCCAGTCAATATCTTCTTCTGCACATTCATCCTCGGGAAGTGCTATGGCGGCATTTCCGTGATAGGCTGGTGCAGGCTCTGCTGCGAAAGCTGCATCTTTCTGCTCTTCTGGCAATGTATATCTTTTCTCTTTCATAAGCTTGCGTATTTTATCTGCTGCAAATTTACGATTATTATCTGAATCATGCAAGAAAAATGGGAGAAATGTTTTATAAAGTATCTTATAATCAAGGTTTTTGTTCTTTGTTGGGCTTGGGGACGGTTCTGAAAAAAAGTCACAATACCTAGCTGATAGAGCTGGGTATTGTGACTTTGCTTTTTGTTATATGTGTTTATTCGATACTCTCTTCTATCGATTTCAATACGTAGTCGAGAATCTCATCGGTGTGGCAGAGGGAGATGAAGTTGCCCTCAAACTGCGATGGACTGACGTAGATGCCACGGTCAAGCATGTTGCGGAAGTAGCGGGCGAAACGCTCCTGGTCGCTCTTCTTGGTGTCCTGGAAGTTGCGCACAGGCTGGTCGTTGAAGAACATCGTGAACATGGTGCCTACGTGGTTCACCTGGATGCCCTTGCCTTCTACAATCTTTTCAAGACGGGAGAGGAAGCGGTTGCTGCGCTCTTCGAGGAGTTCGTAAACGCCCGGTTCACCCAACTGCTTCAAGGTTTCGTAACCGGCAGCCATCGCCACCGGGTTGCCGCTCAGGGTGCCTGCCTGATAAACCGGGCCTTCAGGAGCCAGAACGCTCATGATATCGGCTCTACCACCGAAGGCAGCGGCAGGGAATCCGCCACCAACTATCTTTCCAACGGTGGTCATATCCGGCGTGATGCCGAATCGCTTCTGGGCTCCGCCATAGGAGAGACGGAAACCGGTGATGACTTCATCGAAGATCAGGATGGCTCCATGCTCCTGGGTTACCTTGCGGGTAGCCTCGATAAACTCGCGGGTAGGAGGCACCACACCCATGTTGCAGGCCACCGGCTCGATGATGAGCGCAGCCACCTTGTCGCCATTTTCGGCGAAATATTTCTCCAAAGCCTCGGTATCATTGTAGGGAAGCACCACGGTGTATTGGGTGAAACCGGCTGGTACTCCGGCAGAAGATGCATTGTTGAGCTTGGCCACGGCAGATCCTGCGCTGACCAAGAGGTGGTCGGCATGACCGTGATAGCAGCCCTCGAACTTAACGAGGATGTCGCGACCGGTGAAGCCGCGGGCTACACGGATGGCCGACATGGTTGCCTCGGTTCCGCTGTTCACGAAGCGCAGACGCTCCATGGATGGGAAGGATTCTCTTACCTTCTCGGCAAGGGTGGTTTCGGCAAGGGTAGGGATGCCGAAGCTGCTTCCGTGGAAGATGGCGTCGGAAGCTGCCTGGCTCACCTTGTCGTTGTTATGACCTAAAATAAAGACGCCCCATGACATGCAGAAATCGATAAACTTGTTGTCATCGATATCGTAGATGTATGGACCCTTGGCGTCGCGCACGAAGAGCGGGGTGGTTCCCACGCTCTTCAATGCTCTTACTGGCGAGTTAACTCCGCCAGGAATTATCTGTTTTGCCTGCTCGAAAGCAGCGGCTGAGTTTTTTCTTTCTTTCATGTTAACCTATCTTAATATTCCACTCTTCTGCTTTTTCAATAATCTCCTTGGCATAATAGGTGATGATGTACTGGGCACCGGCACG
The DNA here is from genome assembly GCA_934216735.1 of uncultured Prevotella sp. Taxonomy (GTDB): domain Bacteria; phylum Bacteroidota; class Bacteroidia; order Bacteroidales; family Bacteroidaceae; genus Prevotella. The sequence goes on along the minus strand of CAKQCH010000012.1, from coordinate 9,863 downwards.
CTTGATGGCGATAAGGCTCTCAAATGCCACTCGGCTCTCGTCGAGATAACCGAGCTTGGCGGCTGCCTTGAGCATCGAGTATTCGCCGCTCACCTGATAGGCTACCATCGGGATGTTTGGGAACTTCTCCACGCCACGGGCTATCATGTCGAGATATGGCATGGCTGGCTTCACCATTGTCCAGTCGGCTCCTTCTTCAATATCTGCTGCAATCTCATCGAGACCCTGGTCGTGGGTGCGGAAGTCCATCTGATAGCTCTTTCTATCGCCAAAACTTGGAGCTGAATCGGCGGCATCTCTGAAAGGACCATAGAAGGCTGAGGCGTATTTCGCAGAATAGGCTAATACCTTGCACTGCTTGTCGAGTCCACCTTCGCGAAGACGGTTCTTGATGGCTTCCACCTGTCCGTCCATCATGGCTGATGGTGCCACGAAGTCGGCGCCAGCCTTGGCATGAACATAGGCTTCCTCGGCGAGCAATGGCAGGGTGGAGTCGTTATCTACATCGTGATGATGCAGGAGTCCGCAATGACCATGACTGGTGTATTCGCAGAGGCAGACGTCGGTGAAGACGATGATGTCCTTGCCAAATTCAGCCTTGATGGCTTTCACGGCACGGGCGATGAGGGCGTCGTCGGCATAGGCAGCGCTGCCTCGCTCATCCTTCTGCTCATCAGGAATCACTCCGAAGAGGAGCACCTTGTTGATGCCGAGGTTCTTGATTTCCTCGATGTCCTTCAGAAGGGTATCGATGCTGAAGCGATAGATGCCTGGCATGGTGGAAATCTCCTCCTTCTGGTTCTCGCCCTCTACTACGAAGTAAGGGTAGATGAAGTCTGCGGCACTCAGTGAAACGTCGGCATACTTGTCGCGAGTAGCCTGGTCTTTACGTAATTCTCTAAATCTTTTCATATCTATGTCTGTTTTATAATGTTTAATGTTAAGTGTTAAATGTTAAATTAGGCTTGCGCCCTTCTAACACTTGAATTCTTCACTTTTCACTTTTCGTTCTTCACTTCCAATACTTCTTCCAGATGCTCCTGGGTGATAGGACCACGGGTGATGAACTCGGTGTTCTCAGGCAACTTGCCATACAGTTTGATGAAGTTGTCGATGGTAGAAGGCGATGTGAAGACGATGCGCTTGAAATGGTTGAGATTCACACGGCGGATATTCTTAGGAAGAACATTGCTGTAGGCAATGACGCTATCAACGCTGAATCCCAATTCCTGTAAAGCCAAAGGAATGGCCTCTGAAGATAAGGATGAATGCGGATAGAAAACTAATCTATTATTTTTTACCTGCTCGTATCGTGGCTTGGCTGCAACAAATTTCTCTTTCTCTTTTTTGAACCATTCTATCACGCCATAGCGATTGTCCTTCTCTACCTGAATCACATCTTTGACGCCAGCCTTGTGCAGAGCCTCAGTTGTGGTGTCACCAATGGATATAAAACAAGGATATATATGAGCATCTTTGTTATCGAGAATAGCTTGTATATCTTTGTAAGCCGCATTGACGCTATATTGGCTTGTAAAGAGGATATAATTAGCAAGATCAATACCTAAATCAGCGTCCGGTTCATTTATATCTTTTCCTAGGTAATATTTATGGAGACCTTCATCATTATCATCTTCATAGAAAAAGTAGGTATGCTCATAATTTATCTCTATCAGCGGCGTATAGGTGTAATCTGCCTTGCGCTTCTCTATCGCAGGAAGTGTACCTGTATAGAGCGTTGGCTTGATATCCGATGCCTGATGATGCTTCAGTCCTGCCACGTTGCCGATGAGGGCAATCAATGGGGTTGGGAGATTCTGCATCTCTCCGTTTCTCAGATTCCAGAGGGTGGTCTCGAAGGTCTGCTCATCGGGGTGGCTCACGTTGTAGGTGAGGAGTACAGGGGTGTTGAATGCCCAGCCCTTCTCGTCGATGAGTTGGGTAGCGATTGCCTGCAGCTGTTTGGCGCCCATGTAATATACCAGGGTTTCTGCATCGGGAGTTACGGGCTGCGGAGTATGACCGCTGACCAGGGCAACGCTTGATGAAAAGTCGCGATGGGTGAGACTGATTTTCTGGGATGCGGCGAGGGCTGAGGCTGTGGTGATGCCAGGGATGACATTCACTTTGATGAGATTGCTCTCCAGGTACTCGATTTCCTCGCTGCCGTGGGCGAAGATCATCGGGTCGCCACCTTTCAGGCGAACAACGTTCTTGCCCTCTCGTGCTGCTTCGAGGAGGAGACGGTTGATTTCTGCCTGTTCCTTGTGGTGATAGCCGGCACGCTTGCCCACGTAGATCTTCTCGGCTTTCTTATCTGCCAGATAGGAATCGTCGATGAGGTCGTCGTAGAAGATGATGTCGGCGGCATCGATGGCCTTTGCTGCCTTGATGGTAAGGAGATCTGGGTCGCCGGGACCAAAGCCTACGAGGGATACGGTGCCTTGTTTATCGAGAATGCTTTTGGATGCGAATGCCTGTTTCAGGTCTTGGCTTCCTTTCTTTGCTGTGATGGCAAGGAATCCTTGAAGAGGATGGGTTGGAAAGGGAAGCACTTCGGCGATTTCATCCTCCATGCCGAGTCGTTTCAGGGCACAGGTGGCAACAATGGCTGCATCGTATTTGCCATCTTTTACCTGCTGAACTCTTTCTTCAATGCATCCGCGGATTCCTTTGATAGTCAGGTCGGGGCGTAATTCGTTTAATCCCTTCTTGCGGAGCGGACTGCTGGTCCCGATGATACTGCCGGCAGGGAGTTCTGCCAGTTTCTTGTGGTCTCTGCTTACAAGCGAATCGGTGGTGTCGAAAGCAGGGAAGAGGGCGATGACCTCGATGTCCTCAGGCAGAGGATAGGGCAGGTCTTTTGCCGAATGGATGGCGATGTCGGCATCTCCCTGGCGGATGGCATCGTCAAGTTCTCTCGTAAAGATGTCAGCAGGAGCTTCACCATTCAGGAGTGAAATCTGCTGGTTCTTGTCGCCGTAAGATTCCAGGTATTTAATCTCGTAGGCGAGTTCCGGGAAGTTCTTGAAGACTTCCTCTACTTGCAGTCGGGAGAGACGGCTGCCTCTTGCTATGACTCTAATCTTTTTATTCATCTTTAAAAATGTCGGTTAAGTTTATGAATAAAATTATTATGAAATATATTTCTTTCTCCTTTCCAAAGCCTCCTGCATCTCCTGAATCTCTTCTTCGATGATGGCTTCGGCTTTCTCTACTTCGGCTCCTCTCACTTCGATGTTCTCACGCACCTTCTTCTCCACGTCTCTGATGTTGTAGAGCTGAACGTTGGGGAGTTCGCTGAGTCGGGAATCGATGTCACGGGGGAAGGCGAGGTCGATGGCGAGCAGATGTTTCTGCTCGGGGATGTCTTCCTTGCGGATGATGAGATGAGGGGCTGAGGTGGCACTGATGAGAATATCGGTATGTGCTAGAAACTCCTGTTTCTCATCCAGAGAATATACCTTGATGCCGAGCGGATCGGCGAGGTAATGTGCCTTGATCTGACTGCGGTTGGCGAGGAACACCATTTTGGCTCCCTTGTTCTGGAGGAACTTCAGGATATCGCTGGTCAACTTGTTGACACCGATGAGGGTGATTCTCGCATTCCTTACATCTACATTTCCTAAAGATTCAATGATCTCCAGGGCGGCAAGACTGTGGGAAACGGCACCATGCGAAATCTCGGTTTCGTTGCGGACCCGCTTGCCTACCTGCAATGCGCTTTGAAAAAGGCGATGGAGTTCGGCAGTCAACGGGCGCTGCGCCTTGGCGGTGTAATATGCCTCCTTTACCTGTCCCTGAACGGCTCTTTCGCCAACGATGGCCGATTCCAAGCCTGATACTACACGGAAGAGATGACGAGCCACCTCATCGGGAACTTCGCCTTCTCCGTAATATATCTCGCTGCGGTTGCAGGTTCTCAGGAAGATATAAGGGGTTGTCTTGTTGATATGACTTCCTTGTATTTCCAAGAGTGTGTCTTGTAGAAAATCATCGAAGACTCTTTCCTGCTCCTTGATGTCGGTTCCTTCTGCGAACTGGCTTTGGTCAATCGATTTGTAATGTATCATTTTCTATCAACTCTTTTATTCTGTTTCTTACTCGGATGCTTCGTTTCACATCCCTCGAATCGCTTCCCACAGCTATGGTGAGGTTGTCGTTGCGATAGATGGCTGGCGAGATGAAGTCGCACTGTGCTGGGTCATCGCAGACGCTGGTCAGGATATGCCGTTGGGCAGCGAGCTGTTTGATGTGATGGTTCAACTCGTGGTCGCCTGTACAGACGAAGAGGAGCTGTACGCCATCCAGGTCGCTCGGCTCGAAAGCCTTCTCTTTGATGTGGAAGGGTAGTGCCTTGAGCTCATCTGTAATCTCTGGTGCCACCACCGTAGCTTGGTCGGTGAAGCGGGCGAGAATCTGAGCCTTGTGGGTCGCTACCTTCCCTCCGCCAACGATGAGTATGTTGGCGGAGACGATTTTAATCGTTATTGGAAGATAGTCCATTTAGACATAGATTGAATTTTATTTCTTTATTTTATTCTCTTGTTATTTTTTCTCTTGTTCTCTTATTTCTTTCGAATCAGAACCTTCCAGTAGTTCTCTACTTTCTCGGTAGAGAGGATGGTGTGACCCTCGTTCTTCACGCTGCCCGGTACGTTCTCGATAGGAGCACCGTCGTCGAGGAGAATCTCCAAGATCTGGCCGCTCTGCATTGGGGTGAGAGCGATTTTCGTCTTCACGAAGTTCATCGGGCACATCACGCCACGGAAATCCTTCTTTACATCAGGGGAGGTTGCTCCTGGTTCTCCCGCAGATGATTTTTGTTCATTCTCGTTTGTGTTTTTTTGTCCCACAGATTTCACAGATGACACAGATTTTTCTTCTTTCTCGCTTCTGTTCTTTTGTCCCGCAGATTTTTCCTTTGAATCTGTGTTATCTGTGTTATCTGTGGGATTTTGAACTGCAGGGAGCTTGAACTGAAGCGAATCATCCATGTTCTGATAGAGATCATTAAGCAAATCGGCTAGTTCATCAATCAATGGCTTCTCTGCCATCAATGATTCGTTGCTTCTTGCCTTATTGGTCAATATCTTGAACTTCTGCGGGATGATGCCGGCAGCGATAAATTCCTTCTCAAAACCATTATAGACGTCATCGTCTGTACGAGGGTCTAGACCACGGGTTACGAGGAGCATTCTGTTCTCCGAGAAAACGATGTCGTGGAGAAGTTTCTCTATTTTGGCAGTATCCTGCTTTCCTTCGGATAGCAACTGTTCTACTTCCTTTCGCTTCTCTCTGATGGTGTCCTGGTCGATTTCGATGATGTCGAAGAGTCCGGCAGAACACTCGGCCTTGCCGTATTTGATGAGCGAGAACTTCTCGTCGTCGCCGAAATCGAAGAAGGTATCAGGCTCTTCAGAATACGGAGCTATCTCCTTGTATTTCGCAATCAGCTCCTTCACGATGTTCACGCCTCTCTTTGCCACATACTCGTAATAATCGGCATAGTTGGCCTGTTCGGCTATCACATCACGCAGGTAATCTTCTACGAAGGCTGGAATCTTCTTGGCAGCGATGTAGCCCTGCTGCAGGTCTATCTCGTGCTTGCCCTTGGTTGGCAGCCAGACGGTGTAGGCAGGATATGGATCATCGCCCACACGTCCTACACGACCGCTGAATCCCAGGTCGCCCCAGGTGGCGAGGGCACAGATATTGGTACAGCCGTTCATGCGAAGCTCGAAGTCTGGAATGGCATCGAGGTTGAGGTCGCTGTCGAGAAGCTGCTTGGCGATGCCATCGATGGCACCCTTTGGCAGACAGATTCCCAGGCGGCAGGTATCAGCTCCCGTACAGCAGGTGAGGTTGGTAACCACTACCGGGTAATCTATCTGATAAACGCCCAGTTTCTTGAAGAAGGCGTAGATGTTGGTGAGATATTCTTCTGGGATATTGCGCACCTGAATCTGCTCTTTCTTGGTGAAGCGGATTACGTCGTTGCCATAGTTGCCCAGGTATTCGGCTACTTCTGCGAAGAAATCCGTGGAGTTGTTGCCGTGGCGCAATGGGATGTAAGCATACCAGAGGTTTTCTTTCAAACCCTCGGCATTGGTCTGCTTGTGGGCGTAACGGCGCTTCCACGTTTCAAAATCGGTTGATGCGTTAAGTGCAGGGAAGTTGGGCTTGTGGTGCTCCAATGGCAAAGCCGGAGCCTCGAAATCGATTGAGCCATCTTTCTTAAGTTCCTCAAACTCTTCGAGATACAATCGCTTGGCTTCTTCTGTTCCGTATTTATAGAACACGTATCTCATGCGTGCCTTGTGGCGGTTTCTTCTGTTTCCGTATTTATGGAACCAGTTTTTCAATGCCTTGGCAGCACGGTAGAGATCCTTCTCGGGAAGGAAATCGAATACCTCCCAACCGGTGTGGGCGTTGCTGGCGGCACTACCGGCGATGAGCATTCTGAATCCTCGCTGTCCGTCCTTGATGCGTGCCTGCAGACCCAGGTCGGCGATGTAGGAGTAGTTGGCTGTAGCCACACTGGTATCTATCGCCACCTTGTATTTTCTAGGCATCGTGAACGAGTCTTTCTCGGCGATGAGTCGGGAGGTGAGTTCTTCCACGTATGGATAGACATCGAATTCCTCATCGGCAGTGAGTCCGCTCCGGTCATCCACTATCATGTTTCTTACGGTGTTTCCACCGCCACCTGCGCTGGAGATGCCCACCTTTTCCAGCTTCTTCAGAGCCGGAATGGCATCTTCGATATCAACATTGTGAATCTGAATCTCCTGTCGGGTGGTGACGTGGAGGTGCGAAGTGGAGAGCTGGTGCCCCACGAAGGCAATCTTGGCAAGCTGTTTTGGGGTGACAAGACCGCCGGCACAGCGAAGGCGAAGCATATAGTGCTGGTTCTTGCGCTGCTCGTAGATGCCCATAGGCACACGGTTCGACTTCAATTGGCCTGCCTGAATCTCGCCCGTCTTGAATTGGTCGATGAGCGACTGGGTATAGTCCAAGTCTCCATTTAATGTAGAAGGTATTCTGTACATGTTCTTGTATCGTTTTAAAAGTGAACTTCCTTATCCACCACTTCTCCGTTCAATACCTTGAAGGAATTGAGGTGAATCTTTCCGTCGAGCAATGAGATGATGGCATAACGGATGTTGGGGTCGTTAGCCAGTCTCAGGTCTTCCTGCGATGGGCGGGAAGGCGATGCCGGGTGACTGTGCCAGTTGGCGAGAATCTTCAAGCCCTTGCTTCGGGCGTATTTCAGAGCCGCAAACTGGTCTTTCGGAGCAAAGGCAAAATGCTCCTCGCTATGGTCGATGTTCTCCATCCAGTAGCTTTCCGTCACCACATCATCCTTGCCTAAGAGAAGTCCGCAGCTCTCGATGGGCGCATCCTTCTTAGCTTGCTCGATGATAACCTTGATTACGTCATCGTTAATCTTCATAAGTTATAGCAAAAATAATCACTAATAAATAATCACTAATCACTAAATCTTAGTGGTGTTTCAAATCGCAGGCTGCCTGCTCGTAATCGATGAGATGATCGATGGTAGGGTGGTCGCCGCAGATTTCGCAGGATGCACGCTTCTTCACCTTGATGGTGCGGAAGTTCATCGTCTTGGCATCGAAGGTGAGCAATCGGTCGGTGAGCAAATCGCCCACACCGAGGAAGTACTTCAATGCTTCGGCAGCCTGGATGGTTCCGAGCATACCGGCGATGGCACCCAATACGCCTGCCTGGCTACAGGTAGGAACGGCGCCTGCTGGAGGTGGTTCCTTGAAGAAGCAACGGTAACATGCCGTGCCTGGCAGGTGGGTAAAGGTCTGGCCCTGGAATCTCAGGATGCCGCCATGCGAGAATGCCTTGCCCAGGCGCACACAGGCATCATTGATGAGGAACTTCACAGGGAAGTTGTCTGTGCCATCGATGATGAAATCCCATGGCTTGATGATTTCCTCGGCATTGTCTGAGGCGAGGAAAGTGTGATATGTTGTCACCTCTACATCAGGATTGATGGCAATCATCTTCTCCTTGGCACTTTCCACCTTAGGGGTGTTCAAATCCTTGGTCTGGTGGATGACCTGTCGTTGCAGGTTGCTGAGGTCAACCACATCGGCATCTACAATACCGATATGTCCCACGCCAGCCGCAGCGAGGTAGAGGGCTACTGGAGAACCCAAGCCTCCGGCACCAATGATGAGCACCTTGGCATTGAGGAGCTTTTCCTGTCCCTCGAGGCCTACATCCTGAAGGAGGATGTGGCGGCTGTATCTTTCTATCTGTTCTTCTGTTAAATCTATCATCTTGTTTCTGATTTCTTTTATGGATGAATACTAAAACTTATTTTGATGCGTCAACGATACTATAGATAAACTATCTAATAAGTCTTTTATTGTGCTTTTTGTAAATTTTCTTTAGAAAAATCTTTCTTTATGCAGCAATCTTTGCCATCAGCCTTGCGTTTAGCAAGCACCGCCTCCCATGAAGTAGAGGAAATCTACACGGTCGCCATCCTTGAGCTGAATCTTCTCGTAGTCCTCCTTCTCGGCGAAGTCTTCGTTCACCTGGATGGTTACCATCTCTGGCTGGAACACCTTGTTAATCTTGATGAGTTCTGCCAATGTCAAAGGAAGTGTTACTTCCTGCTTTTCGTCGTTTACAATGATTTGTGCCATATTCTTATATTTTTATTTTATGTTGTTATTTCGTTATTTAATTAGACTGCATCTCTTTAGCTGAATGCACCGTTAAGATATTCCTGTGTAAGCTCGTGCTTAGGATGATGGAACACCTGTTCTGCGCTGCCTTCTTCGATCACTTCACCCAGATACATGAAGATGACGTGGTCGGCGATGCGGAGTGCCTGGCGCAGGGTGTGGGTTACCATCACGATGCTGTAATCCTTCTTCAATTCGGTGAAAAGCTGTTCCACCTTCTTGCTAGAGATTGGATCAAGGGCAGAAGTACTCTCATCTGCAAGGAGATAGCTTGGCTCTACGGCAAGGCTGCGGGCCAGGCAGAGGCGCTGCTGCTGACCACCACTCAACTTGGATGCCGGACTCTTCAGTCTGTCCTTCACTTCCTCCCAGAGACCCACAGACTTGAGATAGTGCTCCACGATGCTATCCAGCTTCTTCTTGTTGCGGATGCCATGAATGCGGCAGCCGTAAGCCACATTGTCGTAGATGCTCATTGGGAGAGGGCATGGACGCTGGGGAACGAGACCGATGTTGCGGCGCACCTCAGAGAGTTTGCTGCTGCTGGCTTTGAGGATGTTGTTCTCGCCAAGATTCACCTCACCGTTCATCTTCAGACCTTCTACGCGGTCGTTCAAACGGTTGAAAGTGCGGAGGAGTGTAGATTTGCCGCAACCCGAAGGACCGATGATGCAGGTAATCTTGTTCTTAGGGATGCGAACGTTCACATCCTTGAGAATCTGTGCACCATTGATATAAACATTCAAGTTCTTGGTGTCGAGCTGTGTATGAGCATTGTGAGCAAACATTGTATTCATGTCTTTATCTCCTATCTTTTAAAGTTATTACTTCTTATTTTCGGGTGCAAAGGTACGGAGATTTTGGATGCAAAACAATACCTTATGTTGGGTAATTGTATACCCTATGTGTGGTATGTGAGAATGGTACGAATGTGGTATTGCCGTTTCCTGATAATCTTTATACCTTTGCAGCCAGATATATATTAATATAATAAGGTATAGAAAGGTATAGATATGAGAAAGAGAATCATAGAAATCATAGTGTTTGGAACTTCCTTACTGCTAGCGGGTTGCGGCAGCAGGGGAGAGGTGAAACGGGATGCCGGCGGCAAGCAGGTGCTCAGTGGTTACATCA
>CAKQCH010000011.1:0-38450 GCA_934216735.1 uncultured Prevotella sp. | reverse complement strand
TGCAAAATACTGCATAAAAGACTATAATTCAACTGTTTCAAAGATCGAATTGCCCTTTTTTATTGGACAGTAGTGAATAAAACTATTAATTTTACGTTCTTTTCAAAAAGGGGTTGTGCAATAGTGGCTTAAAGGCTAAAAGCACTACCTTTGAATGCTGTTAAATATGGTAATGTTCAAAGTCACAATTTGTGATCTCAAAAATAAAGATAGAAATATGGCAGATAATATAGAACATCAAGATAAAGGAGAACTGGTCGCAAATTGCGACCGGTTCTACAGCCATCGCCTCAAAGCGTCATGTGCCACCAATGGCTACTTTTATAAGCTCTATGCACCATTACAGGCAAATTGTCCGCAGCTTGCGGAGAATTTTATAGAGGACTTGTATATTACAGATATTCAGCGAGTTGTATCACAAAGTAAAAATCGTCCGCAAACTGCGGACGATTTCAAATTGCTTTTTCTTATTCCTTGGGATCACCATCGTCGTATCATAGATAAGATAGAAAACATGACGAAAAACTGGTATATCGGTGAAAAGAAATGCTAAGTAATCCGTTTTAAATTGTACCGAATTCGATACAATTAGAAGCCCATGGCAATGCCCTGGGGATAATAGCAATCATCAGGCGCCCTTACGTGGCGACTGGGTCGCGTCCAAAAATAACTTTTTTTCAAAACTTTCTCCCGAAATCCTTGGTAGTTTCAAAAAGAAATCGTAACTTTGTGGTGTGGTATATAGCCACATCAGTAATAGTAAAGCGAAGTATTACCGCTGATGATTGAAAATCATTAGCATAAAATGACTAATAATGAATTCAAAAGCAAAACCATTCATCAAATGGGTTGGCGGTAAAGGACAACTCATTGAACAACTGGAAGCAAAACTCCCAGCTGACTTTGATAATTGGGATGATGCGACATACATAGAGCCTTTCGTTGGTGGTGGGGCTATGTTGTTCTACATGCTGCAACAGCATCCAAATATCAAACGTGCTGTGATCAACGATATTAACAGCGATTTGGTTACATGTTATAGAACTGTACGTGACAATGTGGAAGAGTTGATTCCTGCATTGCAGGATATTCAAGCTCAATATTACGCTTTGCAAGATATGGAAGCGAAACGTGAGATGTTTATGGCAGTACGCCAACGCTACAATGAGAAGAACCTTGACCCGATAGAGAATACGGCAAAGTTCTTCTTTCTAAACCGTACTTGCTTCAATGGATTGTATCGTGTAAACAAGAAAGGTTTGTTTAATGTTCCTTGCGGAAAGTATATGCAACCACAGATTTGTGATGAAGATACACTTAGGGCAGATAGTGAGTTGTTGAAGCGAGTGGAAATTTTGGAGGGTGATTTTGAGAACACCTTGCTCTATGCACAAGGTAAAACTTTGTTCTATTTTGACCCTCCTTATCGTCCTCTGAGTGACACTTCAAGTTTTAACGACTATACAAAAGAAGCCTTCAATGATGATTCACAAGTCAGGTTGAAGGAGTTCTGTGACAAAGTGGTTGCTGATGGGCATAATTTTATGTTGAGTAATTCTGATTGCAAAGGAAAGAACGAAGCAGATAACTTCTTCGATATTCTGTATGCAGATTATTACATCGACAGAGTTATGGCTTCTCGTAATGTGAATGCGAACGGAGCAAAGAGAGGAAAAATTTCCGAGCTGTTGGTTCATAGTTACCGTAACACAAAAGATTGGCAAATTAACGAAATTAACAACCACAAGCCACAATATGTGGCTGTAAAACAGAAAGCTTATGCTTAAAGATTTCAATAAATTCATGTCTCAACTCAAAGAGACAAACCAAACATTGGACTTCTTCTGTGACTTTGAAAAGATCTCACAGAACGTGGAGGATATAAAGTTGAGCCTGTGTATGCTTAATAGTCTCATTGGCGCATCTGACTTACGCAAAAGTGTCGAAACAATATGGAGCAGGGATAAGAATGCCTTTTCCGTTATGGACATATTGGTGGCAGTTCGTACTCGTGACAAGAAAAAGATACTTGATTCTGTCGGAAATTGCGTTCCTTTGGAAAGCATGTTCTCTTCCGTAGATTCTGTTATGACATTCTTGACAGAAACAGGACTTGGTGATGTCCTTCAAAATCAGAAAGTAAAGAATCTTGTGGATTATGTCTTTGGCATTGAAACTGGATTGGACACGAATGCAAGAAAGAACAGAAGCGGACACGTTATGGAGAATACGGTTGCAAACATTCTTACTAATGCTGGCATTCCTTTCAGACAAGAAGTGTATTCGAGAGAATGGTCTGCAATTACAGATGTGTTGGGAGATGATGAAAAGCGTTTTGATTTCGTTGTCGAGACCTCATCAAAAGTTTATCTGATTGAAGTTAACTTTTATAGTGGCGGTGGTTCAAAACTGAATGAGGTAGCACGTTCATACTCTGACATTGCACCGAAAATAAACTCCGTTGAGGGCTTTGAGTTTGTTTGGATTACAGATGGAATAGGATGGAAGTCTGCTAAGAACAAATTGCAAGAGGCATACGGAATCATTCCAACTGTGTATAATCTTACTTCCATTCAAGAGTTTATAGAATCAATAAGATAATAATATGGACGAACTCTCAAATTTCTGCCAGATAATAAAGAACAAGTTGGGCGATGAAGATAATCTTTGCATCGATCAAGCTCGTGAAATTGTCAATTCCATTAATAATTTCCTCTACTCTAATTATGATGGAATTGGAAAGACTTATGCTTTAGGTTCTTCTTTTGAATATTTCTCCGAATTTCATAGATATTGGGAGAAACATCATAAAGAAATACTTAATTGTAGAATTGACGAAGAAAAATGCAAAGCTGTAGCAGATGCTTTACACTCAATCTTCATACGAACAAAGGGAAATGCTTTCCGCTTTGTTTATGACACCTGTGGTTTAGAGCCACAGGACATCTGTCGTGTTCGACTTTTAAGTGCAAATCAAGATTTCAGAGGTTCAAGAGACTTTTCTGAATTGGCTTCCATCTTTGATAGTGACAACACCATCTTTGATGAAGAAAATATATATAATGAGCCAGAGGAATTTGTTCGCAAACTGAAAATTACCAATTTGTCACAAACAGACAAGAGGGCTGCTTATGCAAAAAACATTGCTTCTTTTGTCTTACAACATAAATGCTCACCTGTTGAACTTATAAAAGCATACAAAAATGACATCTATGAATTACGAAAGGCTTTAATAGATTGTAAAAGTGCAGGGTATGGCAATAAGAAAACAGATATGTTTCTAAGGGATATGGTTGTGCTCGGTATTTGGCAAAATGTCGATGGTTTTGACAAGATTGATGTGGCAAGTGATATTAATACCATAAAAGTTGCTTTAAGAACAGGCATTATAAAAACGGAAATACCATTAGTGTCCAGTTTCTTGGATATTTTCTGCCATCAATATAGTTATATTGATGAAATGAATGCCTTAGCATGGCGACGTGTATGGGAGATATGGCATATGACATATCCTAATGAGACTATCGCAAGTCCATGTCTGATAGATTATTTTGTTTACCGTGTGGTAGGCAAGCAATTTTGCAAGAAGAACCTGTACATATTTGAATGCGAAAAAGAACACCACTATTTCAAATGGCATTCAAACAGGAATAAAACTTGTCAACTTTGCCATGCTTCTCACAAGAAAGGTGTGAAAGCACACCTTGTTATGGGCGTTATGCCCTGCAATGATCCTGAGGGGAAAATTAGCATTCTTAAAAGCGAATATGTAAGAGCTTTGCCAAAAGAACAACAATTTGAAGAATGTCCTTTCATTAATATTTGTGGAGAAAATAAAAAGTTAATGCCTCCCAAATCCATTAGCATTATGGGGCAAACGGGTTGGAACTCTGCTTATACAAGACAAGACGAAGGTGGCGGTGGTTTAATGGCTTAACACAGAATATTATGGTACAGGCATATTACAAATCACCCAACAACGATTTCATCCTTGCTCATGGTGATTGTTTTAAACTTCTCAAAGAGTTTGACTTCAAGTTCGACATGATATTTGCCGACCCTCCTTATTTCCTCTCCAACGGTGGAATATCGTTGCAGAGCGGTAAGGTCGTGTGTGTGGATAAAGGTGAGTGGGATAAAGGTAAGTCGCAAGATGACGTGATGGCGTTCAACATGGAATGGCTACGCTTATGCCGTGACAAGTTGAAAGATAATGGTACAATATGGATAAGTGGTACTTATCACAATATCTTTTCTGTGGCAAATTGTCTTACGGAACTTGGATATAAGATTCTGAATGTGATTACGTGGCAGAAGACTAATCCTCCTGCTAATATCTCTTGTCGTTTCTTTACCTATTCTACAGAGTTTGTAATCTGGGCAAGAAAAAAGCAGAAAGTTCCACACAAATTCAACTATGACTTGATGAAAGAGCTGAATGACGGTAAGCAAATGACTGATGTATGGCGAATGCCGGCTATCGGCCGTTGGGAAAAGACTTGTGGGAAGCATCCTACACAAAAGCCCTTACGCCTTCTTGTTCGGATGATTCTTGCTTCAACCAATCAAGGAGATTGGATTCTTGATCCATTTAGTGGTAGTTCTACAACAGGTATAGCTGCTAATCTGTGTGGCCGAAGATTTGCAGGATTAGAACAGGAAGAAGAGTTCTGTAAGCTAAGCAAGGCAAGGCGTGAAGAAATTGAAAATTTAAATAGTCAAAATATACTTATAGAGCATATCGACGATTTACATTTTCTTGATAGTTCATATATGGTTAATGAAATACCATATGGTGATGAAATTCCGTTTCATTAATTTACTTTTAAATATAAAGTAACAGGGAGAAGTGATGCTGCAAAAATGCTCACTTTTCCCTCTTTTTTTTCAAAAATCTAAAAATCAGAAAAATAATCGTACTCATTTTACGAATTAAGGAATCGTAGTACACGCCTCTATTTCGCTCCTTTTTTATAACTTCACGCTCGAATTAAAAAAAAGAAGTTATGGCAAGAGGACGTAGTTACATGAATTCATATGCCGACGGCTATATGAGAGGAAAGGTTGTCAAGGAAGTGGGAGCACTCCTTGAACACATGATAGTGGAGGAAATCACAACCCCCACAATAATAAATTTGGAGTTTGGCTCTGCTTACGATACCATCAGAAAACTTAGGCAGCAAGAAACCTCAATATCTTTTGAGATTATCAGACAATTCTGCTACGTCATTGGCTACTATCTTTACCAAGAAATAGAGGCAGTGGAGAATTACAAGAAAAATGTAAGAGAAAGGGAATCCAGACTTACCATGCTGTATGAGATGAAAGAAAAATATAAGAAAATTTACGGAATGCAAGCCGCAGTGGTTCTCAACCTCATGCATCAGGGAAAGGATTTGCTGGCTTTTATGAAGTGAGTATAAGTGTGATTTTCCGCCCCACTATGTGCTGGTTAACTCATTTTGGGGCTAATTACTAATCTATAAAATAAATACAAAAAAAAGAAAGTAAAATCTGATGAATTCGGAGACTACTTGTCCCCTAAGGGTGTATGCCCTTATAGCTCTCCTGGCATTTGCTTGTACCAGCATAATTGTTAGCGCAAACAGATTCTGACGTCCTCTACTAAGAAACGAGCGACAAAGAACTTAATTACTAACCATCATAAATTTAGAATTATGGGGAAATTTATCATCAAGCTCGTACGCTTGATGCTGAAGTATGGGCGATTCAGCCTTATATGTGTTGTCATTCAATTGAATGGCAACAGCAAGTATATTGAGTATATGAACAACGATTATAAGGAGGAGAAGCCATGCTTGGAGAAGGAAGAACCATAAACGTAACGGGTAATGCCTGTTATATAGAGTATGTGGAGAATTACTATGAGAATGGTATCGCCAAAAAGAAGAACGATGATGATCCTGCGGCACGTATGTCGGATGAGCTGAAGGGAGAGAAGGGAATGGCTGTCTTGAAGAATCTGCAGAAACATGGGTTACTCGATGAGAACTTCTATCCTCTGGAGCTGTCCAACTCAGAGTCTGCGGTTCTTGCCTATCAGATAGCCATCGTGTTGGATATCAAGGAGATGTGGAAAGTATTCTCTGACCTTTGGAATATTACTCCCAATGCCCTGAGAGCTGCTTATAATAGAGGTATGGAGCAGAAGAAGACGATGAAATTCCTGGATGAAATAACCCCTTTACTGAACGATAGTACTAGTACGCGTACATAGTACGTACTAGGTAAGTATAAAAATATCTATGTATCTTTGCACCCGTAATCAGACAAGTAAAGTCTGGTTGCGGGCGTTTTTTGTTTATAGGAATCCGGTACCGTTCCTGAAACTGAAATCTGGCGAATATCTCGCAGCCCAACCCTTTAATATGATATATTGATATGGCAGAAAATGCTTATGTGTTTTATCATCCGCAGTATGGCGGATTGAGAGTGGTGAACAACGACGGGGGATTGTTCTTCTGCATCGAGGACCTGGTTGCCATCACTGATATCGGCAGAGATACATTGTTCCCGGTATTAGCCGACACGGAGGGGAAAGTGGTCGAAATGTATGTGGAAGTGCATATAAAAAAGGTGCCGAAGGATTTTACGCATCGTTTGTTTTTCGGTGAATTCTTTGGCAATGCTGACAAGGTGGAACGAAAAAGTAAAATAGCTTGGAGAAATATGATATTCGTTGACTCTCAGGTGGTGAGAGATATGACCATAGGCTGTTCGAAAGATCCGGAGCGTAAGTTGTTTTACAAGTGGGTAAAGGATTTTATCCTGCCTGTGATGGAGGACGAGGACAGATGTTGGCGTTATGAATGTGTCATGATGAAAAGAGTCCGTTATGACCCTCTAGACAAGCCGATGGACATCCGATATGCTGCCGACGGCCTGTATATCAACGATATGAGAATCAACTGACATTATTCATCTTATAAACAAGAGGTTACAATCATGAAACAAGTAGCAAAGAAGCAGCTCCTCAACGCCCAGAAGGTGGACGGAGCCATCATCAGTGAGGAAAACGGTGCCATCAGCTTCCGCAAGGCGCCATGGAACGATAGCGAGGTTATCTGCGAACAGCCTAAGGTGATACCGGGCAGAATGGTATGCTCAGGCGAGAATAGAGGTGACATGTTCGACTTCAAGCCTTACGAGCGTACGGGTGAGAAGGTATTCGAGGAAATCTTCAAGACCAAGCATGCCGTGGTACGCACCACCAAGCGCTCGGTGCAGGTGAACTACACCTTCAGTAGAGACCTGGACAAGCAGGACATGCTGCGCTACCTCAAGGTAGAGCACAAGGAGCTGCTTGCCGGATTCAAGGAGAAATTATAGTGATTAATGATTAGTGATTAGTGATTAATGATTAGTGATTAATGGATAATGAATAATTAACATTCAACATTCAATATTCAAAACGATGGAACATTTTATAGCATATAATCCGTACAAGAATGGCAATAAGGGGAGCGTAAGCTCCCAGCCACTCTCGGTTTACGACAAGACCATCGCTTATCCCTGGATGGCAGACCTGGTAGCTGCCATCCGTGGGGGTAACGATGAACTGAAGAAGCAGCTGCCTTTCCGCTGCGCTCACTACTACCAGTTCCGAGACAACAGACGCTCGCAGAAGAATGCCGTGGCCGAAAGCTTCCTCTTCCAGACAACCATCGACGTGGACGACAAGGAATATGTGGACAAGGCGATAGAGAAGGCACGTGAGCTGAACTGCAGCGACACCATCTGGAAGGGTGCCCTGCTGCACCTGGAGTACTCTGCCCGCAAGAAGCTGCACATCGACATCCGCATGCCCATCGGCATGACTATCGAGGAAACGCAGCGAGCCTATTGCGAGGCGCTGGGCGTGCCCTATGACGAGAGCTGCATCACGCCAGAGCGCATGCTCTTCATCACCGACAAGGAGTCGGAAATCTATCGCTCGCCCCATTGGTACGAGGTGCTGCCACAGGAAGAGCTGAAGAAGCGCAGACAAGCCTACCTGGACCGTGGGCTCACCATTGACGGCAGAATCCAACAAGGCACCCAGCCAAAACCATTCAACACTCAACATTCAACCCTTAACACTCAACAAAATGTTCAAGACAATCGACTTCCGGGCTCTGACAGCCATCACGCTGTTTCTTCTGGCTCTGCTATTCAGCCTGCCCAACCTTGTGATAGCAATGCTGCTCATGCTGCTCATCTCGGCCCTGCTGGAGCTCATCAAGATGCTGTCGCAGTGGCAACCGGCAAGAACCTCGCAGCCTTCGACCTCTTCCGCGATGCTGCAGGCCTGAAGGACGTAGCCATCAACACCCCAGGCTCCCGCCACTCATCGCTTCTGGCAATCATGAGCGCAGGCGCATCGAGAGTGATGGCCGAAGAGGAACTGAAGGCGGTGGTGGCGCAGAAGATGCCTGCCTTCTCGCAGGAGCGTGACTGCCAGCAGCTCATCCACGACTTCTATGCGAAATATGGCGACAGTTCGAAGCCGATGTCACAAGCCGTGATCCGCATCAATGCCCAGGCAGAGAAGTACTCCCAGAAGGATGCCAATCCCTTCAAGACCATGAGTTCCGAGGGCGGCACAGATTCCAATGCGGAAGATGATAAAATCGCTCCGCCTCCGATGCCCGAACATCTCCCAAAACTCGTGGAGCTGCTGCTATCGAAGACCCCGGATGTCTATAAGCCTGCCGTGGCACATGCCATCTTCCCGCCACTTGCCACACACCTCTGCAAGACCACCTTCAAGTATATCGACAATGTGGAGCATGAGGCTACCCTGATGTGCTGTCTGCTGGCGGGCACGGGCGCAGGTAAGAACTGTGTGCAGATGCCTATCAACATGATTATGGAGGATATCAGAAAGCGCGACCGTGAGAACCTGAAACGTGAGAAGGAATGGAAAGAGGAGATAACACGCAAGGGCGCCAACAAGGATAAGCGCAAGCGCCCGGAAAACCTCATCATCCAGGAGATAGACGCAGATATGACCAACCCAGCCTTCGTTATGCGCACGGCTGAGGCACAGGATCATTTCCTCTATACATCGCTCAACGAGATAGACCAGTTTGATGCCCTCAAGGGGCAGGGCAACCAGCAGTTCAAGATCATCTGCCTTGCCTTTGACCCGGGCAACCAATATGGTCAGACGCGCGTGGGCACATCGAGCGTCACCGAGCGCATCACCATCCGGTTCAACTGGAATGCATCGACCACCATCCAGCTGGGGCAGCGATATTTCTCGAAGGTGCTCACCGACGGACCTATCAGCCGCATCAACTTCTGTACCATCCCGGAGCGGGAAATCGGTGCCGAAATGCCTGTATACGGCGAATACGACGATGCCTTCAGAGAAGCACTCAGACCGTACATAGAGAATCTGTGCAAGGCATCGGGTAGAATTGACTGCGCTGAGGCTTTCGCCCTGGCAGAAAAGTTGAAGGAAGAGAATGCCGACTTTTCCCGCATGTCGCAAAACAGGGTGTTCGAGAATCTCTCCTTCCGTGGCAACGTTATTGCCTTCCTCAAGGCTTGCGTGCTATATGTGGCAAACGGCTGCAAATGGGAGCCTGAAATAGACGAGTTTATCAGATGGAGCGAGAGTTACGACCTGTGGTGCAAGATGATTTTCTTTGGTGCAGGCATAGCCAAGGCTAATGAGACAGGAGAGAAATCGAACAAGCGAGGACCTGCCAACCTGCTGCAGCAATTGCCCGACAACTTCACCTACACGCAGGCTGAGATGGTGCGCCAGCAGAACGACTTCGGCAAGAAGGGTACGGCGATGATGCTGAGAAACTGGGTGAACCGCCATTACATTGAGAAAATTCCTCCGAAGGGAGCAAATGCCGACGGAGCTGACGGAAAGCAGGATGGAAAGGTGTTCAGTATTCAGTTATTCAGTTTTAAGAAGCTATTATATCGTTCCGACGGACTCGACCTGAGAGGTTTCAACGTTTAACAGTTTCAAAAACTTAACATTTAATATTCAGACAAATGGAAATAGTATTAAAGCGTATAGCTAAAAAAGGAACTTATACCATAGGCAGACTCTATCTGCTGACCGATGCGAGTGTAAAGCGCATCTCGCTGCCCGGCAAGAAGATAGGCGATAAGGGTACATTGGTTCATACCTTTGACAGCCAGTTACTGTCCAAGGATACATATCTCTGCGATACCTTGGAGCCTACATGGCGCAATCTGTTGGGCATCAAACTAAAGCCAGAGGAAGTGGATGCCCGCTATAGCCGCATAAGTGGCAAGAAGGCACGTAAGGTAGCTGGTCATACGGCCATTCCTGAGGGATCATATCCCGTGGTCATATCGTATTCGCCAAGATTCAAACGTTGGCTGCCGTTGCTGTTGAGCGTGCCGAATTTCGAGGGCATCCGCATCCATGCAGGCAATTATCCTGACGACACGCAAGGCTGTATCCTCGTTGGGGAGAACAAGTTCGAGGGCATGGTGGTAAACTCTCGCATCTGGCTACAGCGACTCATCAACGCCATGGAAGCGGCTCGCGACAGAGGCGAAAGCATCTGGATTACCATCCAATAGACAAGAGGGTGTGTCAAAAGTCCAAGACACACCTTCTTTTTGGTTGCTTCATCGTTTTTCTTCATCGGATTACGCTGAGTTAACGGAACATTCTTGCTTCACGGATTACGCACGGAATTTAAACGGATTTGGCCTTACGGCCATTGGGCTAGCGCATTCGCATTCCAGCTTTAGGGGGTATCGCCACGACCGCCAGGTCGAGTTTCCGTTTAAAATCCGTGAGTAATCCGAGGAAGGCGGTTAAGGTTCCGTTTATTCCGCGTAATCCGATGAATAATGACACACCCTCTAATAAACCAAATCCGCCCTTTACTTTTTCATCACTTTCCCGATAATCTCCTCGAAATCTTCCTTCTGCATGGCACCCATCTGCATGGTAGGATTGCCCTCCTTTGGGATGAAGAGGAAGGTAGGAATGCTGCGGATGCCGAAGACGGAAGCCAACTCGGGTTCCTGATCGATATCCACCTTATAGAAATCTATCTTGCCGGCATATTTCCCGGCAAGAGATTCTACCATGGGAGCCATAATCTTGCAAGGTCCACACCAGGTGGCATAGAAATCGATAATGGCAGGACGGGAGCCTGCAAACACCCACTCATCGGGATGAGACTCGTAATCCATAATCTTCTTCCTGAAATCGGAAGCTGTAAGCACCTGCACCTTTCCTGCAGAAGCAGACTGATTACTACTGCCAGCTACTGACTGATCTGCCTTCTCTGCCCCAGTCTTACTCTCTGATTCAATACGAGAAGGCAGCCCCTTTGAGCTGCCTTCCTGTTTCCTGTTATTTTGCGAACATCCCATAAAGGCTAAAGCCATCATGGCATATAAACAAATAGATTTCTTCATTTATTATTTCCTTTTTAAATTAATAAGCCAAATCAACTGCCACTGGATATACGCGGCATGGGTCGAAATACTCGGCACAACTGTTTACCATCGCCTGCAAATCGGCCTTGACGATGCCTTGGAACACCTGCTTGCCATTCACCCTGATGGTTACAGGCTTGCCGAGGTCAACCAGCTGATTGTTGAGATATACTCTCAGCTTACCACCTGTGGCTACGGAATAGCTGCGGTTGAACTTCAGGTCGATGCCCCACTGCTTATCCTTCATGGTCGTGGTGTAATCCACATTGCTTACCTTGATGGAAACCACGTTTTGATGGATATCCATCTCGTAGTAAGTTCTCTGCTCAGATGGGCGAGCCAGCACCTGCAGGTTGTAGAAACCCGAACGGCGTCTGCCATCCATCTCGAAATCCTCCCAGAGCACGGTCTTAGGATATGGATTACGCACAAACTGCTTAAGCCAAGGAGTAGTCAAGCCATAGGTGATGTGATGCTGCATACCCGGCAAGAGATGAATGCGATGACGGAAGATAGGAGTCTTATCTACTGCCAGCGGACGGGCGAGCTGCGCAGAATCGAAAGCCACCTGGGTGTACCAGGTAAGATCGTTGCGATAGAAACCGGTATCATCTGCACCCGTGAGGAAGGAGAAACCGATGTTGGCACAGTTCTCTACAGGCGCATTCTTCAGCGGTTCGCCACCAGCCATCGGACCGGCTGCTGCCCAATAATCTGCATAGAATGATGCCAGTCGCTGACTGCCATAACCACCCTCGCTGATTCCGAACACATAGAGTCGGTTGGCATCCACCTCGCCATTCACCAGGTTCTGACGAATCAGTTTTTCGAAAGCATACTGCTTGGAAAGATGCCACCAGCGATAGTATTCACCCTCGTTCGGAATCTGAGGAATGAAATAGATGGAAGGAGAATCCTGGAAGCTCAGACCGAGCTTGATGCCATTAGACCACTCTCTGTCCTTAGGACCCGAACCGTGGATATACAGGAAGAGCGGGAACTTTCCGTCGGCAGCCACGCCCTTCTTGCCATAATAATAAGGCATCACGGCATTTGGCTCCAAGCATTTAGGCAGGTTCCACGAACTGTTCTTAGCCAGTTTCAAGTCTTCTGGCTCAATGAGTTTCTCCTCCTGCAAATTCCTGTTGGCATCGCACCACGCACTCCACACCATCTTCTGATAGCTGGCTATGTCCTTGCCCTCTATCGCTTGCTGCAATTTGGTTTCAAGCGGAGCGTTCTGGGCAAATTCAGCCTTGCCCTCCTTCTCCAAAACTTTCTGCTGAGCTTTCAGCGACTGCAGAAAGTAAGTATTCACCTTCTTCTGCAAGCCCTGCGACTGCGCCATTGTCTGGGTTGTGTAGGTTAGTGATGCAACAGTCATCACCATGCAAATCATTTTTTTCATTTCGTACATTGATATTTATTTAATTACTAGTCTTTCAGGGAATAGGTAACCGTGGTCACCACCCTCACCTTTTTAATATAAGGTGTATTCGAATCCCTATCCTCTATCGAGAACTGTCCCTGGTCAGCATTCATGATCTTGTCAATCTTGCTCTTGCTGTTTTCGGCAAACTGTGTGGCAGTCTGCTCGGCATTCTCTATCGCCTCCTGCATCATCTTCGGCTTCATCTTGCGGAATGCCACATACTCATACTTCACCGGATTCTCGTAGCCACCATCCACGATGGCAACGCCCTTCTGGAGCAGGTCACCCTGACGGGCGATGATGCTGCGAACCAGTTTCACATTGTGCGAAGTAACGGTGATAATCGACGTGATGTTATAACGATAGCCCTGGCGGTTTTCGCCATATCGCTCAGCATTGAGGTCGATGACCACAGGTGCATTGACATTGATTTCACTCGCCTTCACGCCATTCTCCACCAGGAAGTTTCTGATGGTTCTCGTGGTGGCATTGATTTTTTGATAGAGTTCTGGCAGGTCGTTGCCGATTTCCTTGGAAACGATAGGCCACGTCACCTTATCCGCCTCTACTTCCTTTTCGGCAAGACCTTTCACTACAACCTTACGGTCTTTACTAATCACACTCTCAAGTCCCGACTTGATACAGAATCCAAGCATGATGATGCCGATGGCTAAAATCACGGCTTGCTTAATACCAGAATTGATGTTCATAATTAGTCCTCCATTATTAAGTTGTTAAAATTGAGTTTCCAAAGATACAACAAAAATACAGAAAAGCGATAGTTTATAATGATAAAATATGCTAAAACACACCATATCAACCCATAATCACCATTTTTCTGCCTAAAAACTTGCATATATTACCAAAAAGCACTATCTTTGCATAAAAACATTTCTAGCCAAAAACAATAAAAATGGATTATAACATGATCGGGACCGCATGGTCGTTACTGCCTCCCGTCGTAGCCATCGCTCTGGCGCTGAAGACGAAAGAGGTGTATTCTTCTCTCTTTATCGGCATCATTCTGGGTGCCGTGCAATACTGTATTTCGATGGGAACAGGATTCGACGGATTCCTGGTTCACCTGACCAACCACACCGTGGGCGAAGGCGACGATGCCAAGGCCTACGGATTGATTCACTGCCTCTCAGACCCATGGAACGTAGGCATTCTGGTATTCCTGGTGGTATTGGGCAGCATCGTTTCGCTGATGAACAAGGCGGGTGGTTCGGCGGCTTTCGGCCGCTGGGCTTCCAAGCACGTGAAGTCGAAGATGGGTGTGCAGATAGCCACCATCCTGCTCGGCATTCTGATATTCATCGACGATTACTTCAACTGTCTTACCGTGGGTTCGGTGATGCGCCCCATCGCCGTACGCAACGGCGTGACCAAGGAAAAGCTCGCCTATCTCATCGACTCCACAGCAGCACCGGTCTGCATCATCTCGCCTATTTCCAGTTGGGCAGCAGCCGTATCGGGCTTCGTATCGGGAGGCGAAAACGGACTGGCGCTCTTCTGCAAAGCGATACCTTTCAATTTCTACGCCTTCTTCACCATCCTCTTCATGCTGGGCATCGTGGTACTGGACTTCGATTTCAAGGCGATGAGCAAGTATGACGTCCGACTGAAAGACTGGTACGAGCGTACCAACGGCGGAAAGCTCGACGAGGTGAGCGATACCAAGCTGCAAATCGTGGAGCACGGCGTGGGAGCCAAGCAGCAAGAAAGTTCAAAGAGCAGAGGTTCGGTAAGCGACCTTGTGATTCCAATCATCATGCTCATTGTGTTCTGCATGGCGGGCATGGTCTATTCGGGCGGATTCTTCGATGCCGCCAATGCCAACTATCTGAATTTCGTGGATGCCTTTGCAGGCAGCAATGCTTCGGTGGGCCTGGTACTCGGTTCGCTGGCAGCCCTGATTCTCACCATCGTGATGTTCACGGTGCGCAAGACTCTGCCATTCGATGAGGCGATGAGTAGCCTCATCAAGGGATTCGAGGCGATGGTGCCAGCCATTCTGATTCTTACCCTGGCATGGACCCTGAAGAGCATGACCGACTCGCTGGGAGCAGCAGAATATGTATCTGGCGTCGTGGCAAGCAGTGCTTCAGAGTTGCAGATGCTCCTGCCGGGCATCATCTTCCTGGTAGCCGGTTTCCTGGCCTTCGCCACCGGAACTTCCTGGGGAACCTTCGGCATTCTGATTCCTATCTGCATTGCCGTATTCCCTGCCGCCGACCCGCTGCGCATCATCTCTATCTCAGCCTGCATGGCGGGAGCCGTCTGCGGCGACCATATCTCGCCTATCAGCGACACCACCATCATGGCGAGTGCAGGAGCCGAGTGCAAACATGTGCATCATGTGTCATCGCAGTTGCCATACGCCCTGACAGTGGCTGGCGTAAGCTTCCTCACCTTCATCGTGGCTGGCTTCACCCATACCTGGGGCATGGCTACGAGTGCCATCGTATCATGGATATTCGGTATATTGATGCTCGGATTGGCTTTATTTTATTTAAATAAGCGCCAGAAATCGTAATAGTTCTTAATTTTCTTGCATAATTGAAACATTTTCAATATCTTTGTAGGTGAAATTAGATAAAGAACATATTAACATTTTAATACAGAATACATTATGAAGGAATTGAAAGGAACAAAGACAGAGAAGAACCTCCAGGAGGCTTTCGCTGGTGAGTCACAGGCTCGTAACAAATATACTTACTTTGCAAGTAAGGCTAAGAAAGATGGTTATGTTCAGATAGCTAACATCTTCGAGGAGACTGCTTCCAATGAGAAGGAGCACGCCAAGATGTGGTTCAAGTACTTGGAGGGCGGTGCCATCAAGAGTACAGAAGAGAATCTCCTGGCTGCAGCCGAGGGTGAGCATGGCGAGTGGACAGAGATGTACAAGCGCATGGCTGAGGAGGCTCGTGAGGAGGGCTTCGATGAGATTGCCGCTAAGTTCGAGATGGTAGCTGAGATTGAGAAGCACCACGAGGAGCGTTATCGCAAGCTCCTGAAGAACGTTCAGGACAAGGTAGTTTTCTCTCGTGATGGCGATTGCATCTGGCAGTGCTCTAACTGCGGTCACATCGTAGTAGGCAAGGAGGCTCCAGAGGTTTGCCCAGTTTGCAACCACCCACAGAGCTACTTCCAGATTGAGGCTAAGAATTACTAAGTAATTTGCAAATAGAACGCCAAGAGGGTGTGTCATAAGTCCATGACACACCCTCTTTTTTAACGTACTAAAAAACGGAAGCCACTACTTTATCACTGATGAATCTTCTCCAGCATGATTTCTATCAATCTCGGCACACCGTAATTTTCTATCTCGCTTTCCTTAATCCAGATGTAATCATCAGGAAGAGAAGGACGCTCCTCAACCTCCAGCAGATAGAAATCGGCAAGAAGAATGCGATGGGTCAATACATGCTTCACATCCTTTGCCAGCAATATCGGATCCTTCACGAAAGAAGGCAATTCCTTCATATCCGATATATTATACGGTTCCCACAATCCCTGCCAGATATCCCCCTCACCACGACGATGAATCGCAATCCACGATTCAGCCTCAGCATGATTTTCAGCCTCAGCATGATTTTCAGTCTCAACTTGCGATTCCAAAGTTGGCATCTTATATCTGATATACACATAAGAGAGATGACGAGTCTTCACCTTCACCGTTTTGTTCTTCACTGGCAGTTCCTCTACCCTGCCGTTTCGCAAAGCCTCACAGGTTTCGGCAAGCGGACAAAGAAGGCATTTCGGCGATTGAGGGGTGCACTGAATGGCACCGAAATCCATCATTCCCTGATTATAGGCTGCCGCCTCTGAAGCAGGCAATAGCGATTGCGCCAAAGCCGCAAACTCCTTCTTACCCTGGGTGGAATTGATGGGTGTATCGATTCCGAAATATCGAGAAAGCACACGATATACATTGCCATCTACCACTGCGGCAGGAAGATTGAAGGCAAAGGAGCCGATGGCAGCGGCTGTATAATCACCCACTCCCTTTAACGACTTGATGCCATCAAGGGTGTTGGGAAAGTCGCCGAGAGCCACAATCTGCTTAGCGGCAGTATGAAGATTGCGGGCACGGGAATAATAGCCCAACCCCTGCCAGAGCTTCAACACATCGTCCTCGCTGGCAGCCGCCAGGTCTTCTACCTGGGGATAGGTTTGCATGAAGCGTTCCCAATATTCCCATCCCTGGGCGATGCGGGTTTGCTGCAGGATGATTTCGCTGAGCCAGATGGCATAAGGGTCGCGGGTTTCGCGCCAAGGCAAATCCCTGCCGTTTTCACGAAACCAACGGAGTATTTCAGCAGAAAAGCTATTCATAAAGTTCAATGTTCAAATCTCAAAGTTCAAAGTAAAAAACTCAAGTTTCGCAAGTAACCTCCGGTCCCCGAAGGGGGCCAACTTTCAATAACCGCTGGTGGAATGACCGAAGGTCATGGAACCTGCGGACAACCAATAGTAGGGAGAAAGCGTCCCCGAAGGGGGCGAACCACATCCAGTCTTGCTCCTGTTCGCCCCCTTCGGGGACGATAGAGAGTATGTCTGCTATCCGCAGGTTCCATGACCTTCGGTCATTCCACCCGCGGTTATTCACATTCGCCCCCTTCGGGGACGGCAGAATGCTACATGCGAAACTTCAGTAAAAAAGTTCAAAGTAATTACTGCTCCGGATATTGCTCGTAAATCTTCAAGCCGAATTCATTGGCAAGCGCATAGGCATGCTCCATGATATCGGCAAGGATATGCTCGTAATTAACCCATACCTTATCCTTGATGAAGAAATAGAATTCGATAGGAAGACCACACTGGGTAGCTTCCATGTGGCGCACCATCAAGGTGAGTTCCGTATTTACCTCAGGGCGCTGACGCAGATATTTCTCCATGAATCTACGATAAAGCTGAAGATTGGTTGGAGCCAGAGCAGCAGGATTCAGCAGGTCTGCCCCTTCCTTAATACCCTCTTTCTCCAATTCCGCATCAGATGGAACCGCTGATTCTGCAGAAATCTCAGAAACATGAATACCATCCTTTGCCAATGCCTTCTGAAGAGTTTCCTTCAACTTAAAGGAATCCTCCGTGGCGAAATGCTTGGCAAGCAAGGTCTGCTTCAAGGCCTCATCCACCAATCGCACACTACGGAAATCGAAGTAAACCACTCGCTTCACTCTTCTTCCCCCACTCTTCTGCATACCAATCCAGTTCTGGAACGAACCGTTCACCAGCGTGGCTGGCGAAATGGTAACGATGGTGTTATCGAAATTGCGAACCTTCACCGTGGTGAGCGACATCTCCTCAACAATACCATTGGCATCTACCGACTTCACCGTAATCCAGTCGCCTTTGTGGAGCATATCATTACTCGTCAGTCTCACACCGGCAGCTAATCCGAGGATGGTATCCTTGAACACCAACATCAGCACAGCCGAGGTGGCACCCAAACCGGCAAACAGAGTCATCGGATTCTTACCCAGCAGGATGGCTACCACCACCACTCCAGCCACGAAGAGCATCAATATTCTGAGCACACCGCAGAAGGTGTGGAAATACTGCTGGGCCGAAGAGCGGCGCTCCTCGCTGTTCTCCAATCCCTTGAACGAACCGATGAACACCAATGCCGTGCGCACCGACATCACCACGATATAGATGCCCGTGGCACGCTCCAGAATCTCCTTGAATATAGGGTATTCCAGATAGATGAGCGGCATGAGCGACCATATCACCACAGCCGGCACGATGTGGCAAGCAGAGGTGAGCACCTTCTTGTTCAGCAACACATCATCCCAAGACACCTCCGTCTTCTCCGTAATCTTCGAAATCAGCGGAACCAATATCTTGCGACAAAGAAAATCGCTCAGCATCGCCAGCAATACGGCGGTGATGGTGAGCAATATATGACGAAGCATGGGCACGTAATCACCAGTGACACCTGCCCATGTTATCATAGAATCTACAAATTTTCTAATTTCCTCCATAACCTATCAACTGTAATCTATTAACTATCAACTAAAATCACGGTTGGCACAGCAGCTTGCAAACCTTATCTGCAAAGTTTCGGGCATTGCTGCCATGCATGATACCATTATTGATAATAGAGAAGCAAAGCTCATGTCCATTGGCTGCAGTGCAATAACCAGCCAGCGAGATGATGCCCGTCAGGGTGCCCGTCTTAGCCTTCACGTTGCCATGGGCACTGCCGCTTCTCATACGCTTTTTTAGGGTGCCATCCACGCCCGCTATCGGCAGCGAATGAATCAGATGCTGCTTGATGTTGTCGTTGCGGAAGGCATAGCGAAGCATTGCCACCTCCAGTTCGGCACTCAGATAGTTGTAAAGCGAAAGCCCCGAACCATCAGCCAACTTATAGCGTGATGCATCCAAGCCCAGCTTCTGGTTGATAAACTGGCGCTCCACACTGCGGGCACTCTTGGCACTCGCCGGACGATTGCCCGTAGAAGCCGCTATCTGATAATACATGCTCTCGGCATAGAGATTGTCACTCTCCTTCATCATCTTGTGCAGCACCTGGTCCATGGTGTGGAAACGGGTACAGATGGTGAAGGCATTGGTAGGACAGGTCTTGGTAGAGGCATACATCTCCTCATACTCGATGCCCGCATCCTTCAGTTTAGCTAGGAATCTATCCATGAAGATATCCTTTCTGGAGAACACCAAAGGCGAAAGCACCGGGTTGTCATCATCCCAGCACCAGCCTTCGCCCAACAAATCAGAATCCTTCATCGAACGGTCGGCATACACCTTGCCACGGATGGTATCTACACCCATCTCCTTCAGGCTGTTGACAAAGGCCGCCAGGTCATCGCTGTTGAAACGGGGATCCATGCCGCCCACACAATATACATCGCCATGGAGCACACCCTCCTCGATGGTTCCCGTATATTTCAGTTGGGTCTTAAACTGATAGGAACCGCCCAACTTATCCAGCGCCGTGATGGCCGTAAGGAGCTTCATCGTGCTAGCCGGGCGCATCAGCTGGCGCTCGTTGTACTTGTAGATGCAGGAGTCAGCCTCCAGATCCCAAACCATGATACCCACCTGCGAAGTTTCAAACATCTTACTCTTCAGCAGATTGTCGATACCCACCTTCACCGATTCCGGCCAAGGCAATCTCAGCGTATCGGCAGCCAGCGAGTCTAACATCGTGGAGTCAGCCACTTCCGTGTCGTCCTGAGTCTCCACCACTTCATCATTCGTCACATTCTGAGCCTGCATAGGCATTGCCATCAGCATTGCCGCCATCAGGCTCAACATCATATATCTTATCTTTTTCATTGTCGTTTTTTAATTTCTTTCTCGAAAGCCTCTTCGTTGTCCGGCTGAATGGCCACCATATTCTTAGGTCCGTATTCTATCACCACGCAATGGTCCAGTCCCATGAAGGTCTTTACCGGATGCACGCTGATGATGTCGCACACGGGTACATTCCTGTTCGATGAGAACCTGCCCTCGTTGATGATGAGATACTCCATCTCGTCGTCCCTGTCGATAGGTTTCACCTTCTTAAATGTATAGGTGGTGTTCAAAATGCGCTCTATCATGCCCACGATGATGATGGCCAGGAAGATGCCGATAATCGCCATCTTTACCCAGAAGAAATATCCGGCAAGAAGGGCGAACACTGCCACCCCGATGCGAGCCGTCACCGAGAAGCGCTTGTGAAAAGTTCTATCTGCCATACCTATTCTATCCTATTCTGTTAAAAAGTCATTTTCAATTCAATTATATCCGCAAAAAAGTCATTTTTTACTACCTTTTGATAGTCTAAAAGACTATATTACCTTAAATTTCGCTGCAAAATTACAAAAATTCCCTCTCTTATTACTCATTTTAAAGAGAAATTAGTAATTTTGCAACGAATTAAGAATTAATTCCTAGAGAAAGCGGCTTTTTATGCAAAGAAAAGGTCTCTTCTTATAGATAGAAATTAGATAAGAATAAACTCAGATGGTTTATAAGTATGATTTTCTGATTATCGGCTCAGGAGTTGCCGGTATGAGTTACGCCCTGAAAGTAGCCAGAGCGCATAAAGGTAAAGTGTGCATGATTTGCAAAACCTCTCTCGACGAGGCGAACACGTCATTTGCACAGGGTGGTGTTGCGTCAGTTACCAACTTGGAAGTGGATAACTTCGACAAGCACATTCAAGACACGATGATTGCTGGTGATTACATCAGCGATTACAAGGCTGTAAAGCAGGTTGTCACCATGGCACCGAAGCAGATCGAAGAGCTCGTGCAGTGGGGTGTCAACTTCGACAAGCAGCAGGACGGCAAGTTCGACCTCCACCGTGAGGGCGGACACAGCGAGTTCCGCATCCTTCATCATGCAGATGATACGGGTGCTGAAATACAGCGCGGACTGATGGAGGCAGTGCGCAACTGCCCTGACATCGATATCAAGGAAAATCATTTCGCCGTGGAGATTATCACCCAGCATCACTTGGGCGCCCGTGTTACCCGACGCACTCCTTATATCAACTGTTACGGAGCCTACGTACTGAATCCTGATACCCAGAAGGTGGATACTTATCTGAGCAAGGTAACCGTGATGTGTACCGGCGGATGTGGTGCCGTTTATCAGACTACCACCAACCCTGTCATCGCTACGGGTGATGGCGAGGCGATGGTTTACCGTGCCAAGGGTACCGTGGCCGACATGGAGTTCGTTCAGTTCCACCCTACAGCCCTCTATCATCCGGGCGAGACTCATCCTGCCTTCCTCATCACCGAGGCTATGCGTGGATATGGTGGCATCTTGCGTCTGCCTAACGGCGAGAGCTTCATGGAGAAATATGATGAGCGTCTGAGTCTGGCTCCTCGCGACATCGTGGCTCGTGCCATCGATAAGGAGATGAAGATTCACGGATTGGATCATGTATGCCTGGATGTTACCCACAAGAATCCGGAAGAGACCAAGCGTCACTTCCCTAACATCTACGCCAAGTGTCTGAGCATCGGCATCGACATTACCAAGGATTACATCCCTGTGCGTCCTGCCGCTCACTACATGTGTGGTGGTATCAAGGTAGATTTGAACGGTTGTTCAAGCATCAACCGCCTCTATGCCCTGGGCGAATGTTCATGCACCGGTCTGCATGGTGGCAACCGTCTTGCCAGCAACTCGCTTATCGAGGCAGTGGTTTATGCCGAGACGGCTGCCAAGCACAGTCTGGAGCATGTAGATGAATACGATTTCAACGAGAAGGTTCCTGCCTGGAACGACGAGGGTACCCTGACCAACGAGGAGAAGGTATTGATTACCCAGAGCGTCAAGGAGGTGGGCGAATGCATGAGTAACTACGTGGGCATCGTGCGCAGCGACCTTCGCCTGAAGCGTGCCTGGGACCGCCTCGACCTTCTTTATGAAGAGACCGAAAATCTCTTCAAGCGTGTCAAGGTGAGCAAGGAGCTCTGCGAGCTCCGCAACATGATCAACGTAGGTTATCTCATCACCCGCATGGCAATAGAGCGCAAGGAGAGCCGTGGTCTTCACTACACCATCGACTACCCTGTTCATGCTTACGACAAGAAATAAAGTTTTTTCAAGCTACCATATAAAGCCGCCAGGATATTCTCACACGATATCCTAGCGGCTTTTTCTTTACCTACAGGAAAGTTCAAATCCTTAATGACATTGATGACTACACTTTTGCAGCAAAGATTTTGGTAAAACGACATAAATCACAAAAATAAATTTTGGTAAAACGACATATTTTTACTGAAAAAATTTTGGTAAAACATATTTTTTATGTAACTTTGCGCCCATAAAACATTGAAAATATGGAGAATATGGTATTCAAGAGAAAAATATATAGCCAAATGGCTGAATGGAAGGAATTTTCCAAGGGAAGTACAGCCCTCCTTGTAGAGGGTGCTCGCCGTATTGGAAAGTCAACTATCGTAGAAGAATTTGCCAAGAATGAATACGAATCATACATTTTGATAGATTTCAATGAGGCTTCCAAGGAAGTGAAAGCACTCTTTGATGATCTTATGAATATGGATTTCATATTTCTTTTCCTGCAGAATGCTTACAATAAAACATTGCATGAGCGAAAGTCGGTTATCATCTTCGATGAAGTACAACAATGTCCGAAAGCCCGACAAGCCATCAAGTATTTGGTAAAAGACGGTAGATATGACTATATAGAGACTGGCTCACTTATCAGCATACATAAGAGCACTAAGGACATTAGCATCCCTAGCGAAGAACATCGTATCGAGATGTTTCCGATGGATTACGAAGAGTTCAGATGGGCCATGGGGGACACGGCTAGCGTGCCTCTGCTGCGTCAAGTTTTCGATAAGAAAATATCTCTAGGCGAGGGAGTCAACAGATTGAAGATGAGAGAGCTACGCCTATATATGTTGGTAGGAGGAATGCCACAAGCTGTCAATGCTTATCTTAACACTAACAATCTACAGCAAGTAGATACCGTAAAGCGACAGATTCTCCAACTATATGCTGATGATTTCAGAAAGATAGACCCATCGGGCAAAATATCCAAACTATTCATGTCTATCCCAGCCCAATTGAGCAGGAACCAGCTCCGCTATCAGCCTACTTCTGCTGTAGGAAGAATGGCTGCTGAGAAAATAGATGAGTTGATACTCAACTTAGAAGACAGCAAGACTGTTAACATTGCGTACCACACGGATGATCCGAATGTAGGAATGCCACTGACAGCCAACATCAACAAGTACAAACTGTACATAGGCGATACGGGACTATTCGTAACTTTGGCTTTCTGGGACAAGGATTATACGGAGAACATCATCTACCAGAAACTGTTGAGCGACAAGCTATCCACCAACATGGGATACGTATTTGAGAATCTGGTTGCCCAAATGCTGAGAGCCTCAGGCAACAGGCTCTTTTACTATACTTTTCCAAAGGATGCCACGCATTCTTACGAAATCGACTTTTTGTTGTCACGCGGCAGTAAGTTGTGCCCTATAGAGGTCAAGTCGTCTGGATATAAAACGCATGCCTCGCTTGATGCTTTCTGTCAAAAATTCTCCGACAGGATAGTACGTCCGTACTTGGTTTACACCAAAGATCTACTGAAAGATGGACAAACACTCTTGATTCCGATTTACATGACCCCATTCTTATAAAACAAGAATCGCTGGTAGGGCAGATTTGTTACCTGTCCTACCAGCGACAACCTTGTAAAACACAATGTCTTTATTTGTTGTACCTTTGCACCACAGTTGGGCGATAAAAACATCATCTCGTCAGCGAGAACTTGATGCTCAAGCCGAAGTCCTGCGTGGTCGTCGGATAACTGCTGCTCGAAAGCAGCGGGGTGTTGGTCTGACGATCGTAGTAGAAACTCATGGTGAGCAACTTGCTCAGGGTGTAATCGGCAGTGAAGCTGAACTTCAAGGCATTGTTGCCACTGCTGGCGCTGCTCGTCATCGAAGCGATGTCGCGGACGATGGCTGCCTGCTTGCGGAAACTGAAGTCAGCACGGAGGTTGAGGTCGTGGTTGGCACCCTTCGACTTCTGCGTGCTCTTGCTGTCCTGCTGATTCTTCTTGCCCGTTCTCTTCACCTTCTTGGCCCTAGGACCAAAGAGGTCGAAGTCGTTGATGCGGTAGCCCATACCTATCACCCAGTCCTTGCTCAGGGCCTCGTTCACCTGGATACTCGTCATACTGAGGTTCAATACGCGGGTCTGGCGATACTCAGCCTTCAGGGTCATGTTGTTATTAAACGTCATGTCCATTCCGAGCAATGGAGAGAATGCCTCGTTGATGCTCACCTGCGACACGTTGAACATGCTGCTAGGCGACGGATTGCCCGTAGAGGCATCGCTGACGAAGCCCAGACCGTTCATGAACTCCTGATAGGTGCTGAAACTGTTGTAACTGCCCACCGCATATACACTCTTGTAACCATGGTTGATGTTCACACTCTTGAAGTGGTCGCAGAACCAAGGCAACTTGCCGAGTCCACTGTAGCGGACAGTCCAGTTTGGCAACAACCGGCTCAACGTCGGGAATATCGAGAGCGAACCGCCGCCCATCGAAGTATAGGCATTGAGGAAGGCAGGAATCATCACATCACCACTGTATTTATTAACCGGGGTGCGGGATGCATCAAACTTACCTCCGCTCAACTCTGAGCCTGCCGGATAAACCGCTCCGGCATACTGCGCCTCTACTCTCTGGCGGAAACCTTCCAACGAGTTGACAAACTTCTCGAAGGTCTTGCTCTTGTAGCCACTGTTGGCATTGCCCATTCCCTCGAAGGCAGAACCCAATGAGATGGTGGTCATCTGGAAGGTTCCGCTCTGGGTGGTCGGCGTGCCCTCATACATATACTGTATACTCTTCTGCGTAGTCTTCGAGTGGGTGGCAGAGAGGTCGATCTTGAAATCCTTTACAGGTTCCAGGGTGGCACGGAACTGCCAGTTGTCGGTCTTGCTCGTCGTAGCCGGCGTTGCGATGGAATCGTTGAAGAGCAGCCAGTCGTTCTCCCTAGCCTTCTGGATATAATCATCGTCAATCATACCGAAGGCAAAGTCAAGTCCCGGTGCCATCTGTCCCACCTTCTTCTGTCCGAAGGCATCGCCCACGCTAGGGGTGAAGCCAGGCAGGGTCATCTGGTAGCTGTTGCGATAGGTGAAGCTCACCTTGCGCACCATCATCGCCAGACGCGATGCAAACTGGGCAGCCTTGTACCACTTCTTGTTGTCAAGCGGCTCCTTCGGCAGAACGGTCAGTTTCAGCTTCAAGGCGCTATCCACCTTCGAGAGAAGCTTAATCTGGTTGTTATCCACCTTTTTATATTTAAGGTGGAACATCTTGCCGTCTGCCGTCTTCGCCGATACGATGAGGCGCTTGCTGTTCTTGCCATGCTTTACCAGCAGGGTGGTATCAGGCAGGAGGGTCACTTCCTTCTCAAAGGCCTTTTTGTTCTTAGGCAGCTTCTTTGCCAGGTCGTTTCTACCCTTATCCTTGGCGTTGGTCTTGGCATTCTTGCCATCCTTCACGTCCTTGCCGTCGGTCTTGGCAAGTTCCTTGTCGCCATTCTTCTCAGCCTCTTCCTTCGCCTTCAGCTCTTCTTCCTTGGCTTTCGCCTTGGCCTTCTTTCTGTCTTCCTTCTCCTTCTTCATCCTAGCCAGTTCACTCCTGCTCTTGGAACGCTCATACTTCTCGTTCACCTTCTTGAGGAATGGAACGTGGTTGTAGAGACGCACCAGGTCGATGTTGCCGTTCAGGGTCACCTCGCGCTGACTGTTGATGGTATTGCCATACGAGTGACCTTCTTCATCTTCCATGCCTCGCTCCCACGAATAGTTGGCGCTGTAGTTGGCATCGGTGTTCAGCCAGTCGAAGATAGGAAGCAGATTGAGCGGCACCTTATAAGATGCCGTGAAGTTCTGACTGTAGTCGAGCGGCGTACCCCAGCTCTTCACGCTGTTCCATACCGAACTTCTGTAAACCGAATCTTTCCAGGCATGATACTGGTCGGCATAGAGGTCGGTGTTCACTTCCGGATAAGGCACATCCACCTGTGCATGGGTAGCACTCTGGAAGTTCATGTGCAGGTTTTTGGTCAAGTCCCAGCGCATGGAGAACTCTCGGTTCCAGAGGAACTGGTCGCTATAGGTGAGCGGCAGCTGCGAATTGAGCGTACTCTCCATATCGCGCTCCTCCAGCTCGTAGGTTTCGTGCGTCATCTCCGTATTGAAGGCGATGTTCTGAGGCAGCCAGTTCAGGCCGAACCGCTTCAGGATGTCGAGCCACTTGCTCTTGTTCTTGATCTTCTTGAACGGCTCCCACGATTTATACACAGGAGTCCAGGAATAATCCAGGGCACCTCGCCAGTTGTCACGGTTCTCATAAACCGTGGTCTCGCCGGTGGTACGCTGATGCGCATGACTGTAGGTCAGCGAGAAATTGGCAGGGTCGTATGGCATCGGATGGCCCTTGGTGGCGATACCCACACGGGCATTGGAAACAGAGAAGTTGGTCTGCGTCACCTTGGTTACGGCGATGTTCTCGATAGAGTCTCGCTCTGCCTTCGAACCGGTGGCATCCAGAGCATCCTTCAGTTCCATATCGGTATCCAGCGGATTATACTTCGGCGAAGTTTTCTCCTTGGTCACACTATAATATAAAGGTATGCTCACCTTCGCCTTGTCTGGGAAGAACTTACCCATCTCCAGCGATGTGGTTACACTATAGGTGCCGTAATTGTCGGTACTTCGGCTTGCCACGCCGTCTTCCAGTCCGCCAAAGCCCTCGCTCATATATCTTCCGGTGGCATTCACGCTACCGAAGTCGGAGAGCTGCACATTGAGGTTGGCATTGGCTGCCCAACCGCCCTTGTTGTTGTGCTCCAGCAGTCGGAGCTCGTTGATCCAAACTTCTCCGCTCTTCTCCTCGCCCGAGTTGTTGCGCACACCGATCATCATGGTCTTCACCTCGCCCAGGGTAGGATTACCCACGATGGTGAGCTTGTTGTTCGGATGGTCGGCATCATACATGGTATAAGGTGCCATATAGGAAGCCAGGCCCTGTGCCTTCGCCTTGTTGCGCTCCTTCTTCAGGTTGGTGAAGACGCTGAGCGCCACGTTCAGCATGTTCTCCTCAGGCCATACCTTCTTCTTGTCGGCAGTGCTGTTCCTTACATATTTGCCAGGTTCAGTCACCTGCAGCGGAATTTCATACTCATAGTAGTTGTTCTTATAGTCACTACCCAGACGCAGGAACACCGACAGCTGATTATCCTTCAGGTTGGTGGTGTTCTGCTCCAGGGCATTGGCATGGGTGAACATCTGGATGCGCTTATACTGGCGCAAATCGATGGTAGAGTTCTTGTAAACCGCCTTCGCCTCGCCATTGCTCAGGTTCTTGACCACCATGCTCAGCGCCTGCTCGTTGGCCTCAACCAGCTGTGGCTGGCTAGGGTCTTTCTCTCGCTCAATGCCAGGAGGCAGCACGTAGTTCACCGGTGTCTTCTCGGCATTCTCCTCCAGACTCACGGTGCTCGCCTCCAGGGTTCCGCCTGTGGCTGAGCCCAAAGGCTGGTCGTAGGTGCGCCATTTGCTCATCACCAGGTCGAGGGTTCCGAAACGGAGCACCACCGGCTTCTTGAAGTTGGTGAGGAACATGCGCATGAAGCGGATGCTTGAGAAATCGTTGATGTTGCCCTGACGCTTCTCGAACTCATCCACTGGGATGCGGAACTGATACCAGGTTACTGACGACTTCGTATTGTCGCGCCAGGTCTGGCTGTACTCTCGCTTATCCACGATGAAGTTGCTGCCCACCACGAGATCCTCCGGACGGATGCTCACGTGATACTGATAGTACTTCTCATACTCGTTGAGCGTATAGTCCTGGTTGATATCTTCCACATCAGGGGTGGTTTTATAAGATGTATCATAACTCTCGGTGCGGCTGTCGCTATCCGGCGAGTTGCCCTGAGGGTTGTTGATATACTTGTATCTATCCAGGATGGATGTCTTCTGCTGGTCCCAGTCGGAACCGCGGAAATAGTGATAGTCGTCACGTGCCGGGTCGGCAAAGATGCTGTCGAACACCGCCTGGTTCACCTTGCCCTGAATCTGGTCAAGATAGGCACTCTTGTAGAATTCCTGCTCCTCGGCATCGGTGAGTCCGTTGAAGCCCACATCCTGCAGGGCACGGCTGCCGCTGGTAGTGGCGAATGCGTAGGTCACGGTGCTCTGGGTAGGAATCTTACCCCACTGTGTATAGGTAAAGCTGTCGCTGCCGTCCACCGGCATTCCACTCTCGTAGAACTTCTTTCCGTCTCGCAGAATATCCTCGCTCACCTCTCCCAGGTTGATGTAGAAGTCGCCACCATAGTCGGCGGCATCTGACTGATCCTTGGAGTAGATGAATGGGTCGAGCATCCAGAACTCGATGTATTCCACGTTGGCCTGCTCAAAGTTGTTGGTATCCAGCTTTCTCATCATACCACCCCAGTTGCGCTGAGGGTTCTGAAGCTTTCCGTCGGGCAGCAGGTCGTTCACATTGAAGTTATACGGACCCGGCTCCGATGGATAGTAAGCCAGGTTGAGCACGCTCAGCGTGTTGGTGGCTCCCTGATAGGTGCTCTGCTGGCGCAATGGGAAGAGCTCCTTTACATACACCTCTCTTACATAGTGATTACTCAACTGCTTCAGGTCGCTCTTGATGTGACCAGGGGTCAGCGAACTGCCTCGGCGGGTGAAGAGAGGGTCGATGCAATACCAGGCAAGACGGGAGCGATGGAAGCCGCTGGTCAAGCCCGACTTGTCGTTGTAATCTTCCTTGAAGTTGAGGGATGGTACACTCGAAATAATCCATGAAGAAGGAGTCATCACGTCGATGGTTTCCTTGGTTCCCTCGAAGTCGTCGAGATAAGAGGCGTTGTCCTGTGTGCCTCCTGCTTCGCCCGCAATGAGCTGGGCAAACTCGCCCTGGAAGGATATATAGGATGGCTGGGTAAGATGCAGGAACGGAATCTTGTCGAGCACATTGGTCAGCCACTGGCTCTCCTTCTTCCAGTTCAGGTTCACACCCCAGATGGTATTCTTCAATGGTTCCGAACCCATTGCCACCTTGTTGGTGAGTGCCTGCTCGGAAAGATGCTGCAGCGTACCGCTTATCTGGAAATTCTTGGAGAAATCATATTCCCAGTTCAAGCCCACCATGGTCTTTCTCATCTGTCCGTAGTCGGTGTTGCTTTCCAGAGATACGTTCACTGCTGTTCCGGCATCAATGATGCTCTGGTTGAGGATGGTCACCTCGCCGGCATTGTAATCTACGGAGTAGTCGGAACCCTCGGTAAGGGTTACGCCACCTGCCGTTACCACCACCGAACCCTGTGGCACATTGTAGGCACCCAGGGAGATGACATTGGCTGCCGATCCCTTGAACTGACCCACGATGAGGTACTTGTTCTTCTCGGCCAACTGCTTGGCGATGGTCTTCGTGCTATCGTAAAGTTCGGTGAAGGCATACTTGTCTGCCTGCTCCTTCGCAACGCCGTTCTTCACCAGATAATCACGCATATAGCTTCCGAACGGCTCTACCTTCGGGATGAACACACGACCGTTGGATACGGTGTAGCCCTCCACATAGTCGTAGTAACCATTGCTGCGCGCCTTGTTGTTGTTGTCGAGTCGGTCGGCTCCTACCACGCGGATGATAGGCTGGCTCTTGACCTGCGCCTCGGGAATATAACTGAGATAGACACCCGTGGTATCGCTCTGGTACTTGATGTCGAGACGGAACTTCTCCTTCTCCACCTGAGAGGCGAGATAATATACGTTCTTCATCATCAAATCCCAGTTGCCCTGCTGCGGACTGCAACTGGTGTTCTTCAGCGACTTCACGAAGAGTCCCTGCTTGGTATCGGTGATATCCGAAGCGAACTCACCCACCTGATAGGTTACGCCGCCGTAGGTATATTCGTAAGCCACGGCAAGCACCTGGTCGGTCTGCAATCCGGTTTTCAGGGATACGTATCCCATCGCCGTATTCACGGAGTATTCAGAGGAAGAGAGCAGTCGGGCACTCTCCAGTTTTTCGTAATCGCTGCCGCCCACCAGTCCGCCGCCTTCCAATACGGAAGAAGCCTGGTCGTTGTCACGGGCTGCCGCAAACTGGTTTGTCATCGCTGTATACTCGGTGTTAGCCTGGTTGGATGGCACCTTGGTTCCTCCCGCAGTCCACATCTGATTGCTCAACTTCTCGGTTTCACCCAGGTCGGTCAGGGCGATGATGTTTCGGGTATTCGTGGTGGTTCCCGTCTTGTTGGTTACCCAGATTTCCACACGGTTGATGGTGACGCCCGTTACCAGATTAGGCAACTTCTTCATCCATTCGTCGTAATGGTTTCTGAAGAAACGGGAGAGGAAGAAGTGGCGGTTCTCCTCGTAATCGGCTACATTCAGCTCGAAAGGAGTGAGCTGCACGCCACCCTTGCTCGATACACTCTTAGAGGCAGACTTCTTCTGCGAGAAAACAGTCTGCAACTTGAGTTTTCCAAACTGCATATCGGTTCTCAGACCGAAGAGGCTGCTGGCACCCTTGATAAGCGACGAGTTGCTAGGGAAGGAAACATTACCCGCCTCCACCAGCTTGATGATTTCATCCTCCTTGCCGTCATACTTCAGCTTCATGTTCTGCGCATCATAGTCGAAGGTGGCATCGGTGTTGTAATTCAGGTTGAGATTCATCTTGTCGCCAATCTTACCGTTCAGATTCAGATTAATCTTCTCATCGAAGTTCATCATCGTGGTCTTTCGGTTGCGGATAGGCAGCGAAGGGTTGTCGATGTTCTTCTTGTTGATACCAAACTTCAGTTCGGCAGAACCCTGCGTCTTCACACGGATGCCGCCAGGACCGAAGATTTTCTCAGCCGGTCCCAGGTCGAAGTGCATATCGGTGAAGTCGAACTTCTCCTTGCCTTTAGCCTGATATATCTCGTCGTTCTTCTTCCGGTAAAAAGCGTTTCGCTCGTTCAGTTCAGTCCATGCGAGATATTCCGCCGGAGTGAGCATGATAGGAGCCGAGAGCCAGGTGTTGCCCATCTTGTTGCCGATGATGTAGCGGTTGATGGTATCGTTGTAGATTACATCATACTTCAGGGCATCCGGACGCTTCAGGTCGAGCGGACTCTGGTAGAGGTCGCTCAGCGAGAACGGCTGGGTGCGCTGAATCTGCCAGCGTGGATGCAGCAGAGAATCTGGGATGGTATCTTCTGAAATCAGAAGCGGCTGGGCATTGATGCCCGACTTCTCATCCCCATCCTTATCGGCATTGTTGCCATTGCGGGGCTGATTCCTGACTTGATTCCCATTCTGTGCCGATGGTCTCGAAGCCGGAGCAGCCTGTCTGTTTTGTGCTTCCTGGTTTCTTTGCCTGGTTCTATCATCCTGCAGAAAAGGCAAAGCGAGGGCGTAGCCGAAGGTAGAAACCATCAGCCACGCCATCGCCAGATATATGATTCTTTGTTTTATCTTCATTTACTTAATTTGTTTCAATGCGAGTTTCACCACTTGCTCCACAGGCAGGTCGGGTTGAGCCTTCAGGATATCCACCACTACCTTTGCCGAAGGTGCCGGCGAGAAGCCGAGCATGGTAAGGGCACTGACAGCCTCATCCTTGATGTCGTTGTTCACCATCGCCACATTTCCGCCGTTGGCAGGTAATTCGTCTGCGATGCCGAGGCTCACGATTTTATCCTTCAGGTCGAGGATGATGCGCTGTGCCGTCTTGAGTCCGATACCCTTCACGGTTTTCAGCATCTTGTCGTTGCCTGTGGAAATCACGCTGCAGAGTTCGGCAGGCGACATAGACGAGAGAATCATTCTCGCCGTGTTGCCACCCACGCCCGATACGGTGATGAGCAGACGGTAGAGTTCGCGTTCCTGCTTGGTGGCAAAACCGAAAAGGGTGAAAGAGTCGTCTCTTCCACCAGCCACGAGCACCTCGTGAACATAAAGTTTTACCTCCTGCTTGCCCTGAATGGCGGTATAGGTATTGAGCGAAATGTTGAGTCCATATCCCACTCCAGCCGTTTCTACCACGGCCATCGCTGGGGTCAGCTCGGTCAAATCGCCATGAATATATTCTATCATATCTTGATTTCTCCTTTTTATATGTGATGAAGCTAAGTTACACCTCTTTAATAAATTAATTATAAATTATAAACGAGGGGTAGTGGGAAATATTGTATGGGAGCCTGGATATATTATCGGGTGTTTTAAATTAATATATCGGGTGGCTTAAATTAAGAAATCTCATTTCACGATGAAATCACGAAATTATAAG
Organism: uncultured Prevotella sp.; assembly: GCA_934216735.1. GTDB lineage: Bacteria > Bacteroidota > Bacteroidia > Bacteroidales > Bacteroidaceae > Prevotella. The sequence continues at coordinate 5,727 of CAKQCH010000011.1, read as the reverse complement.
GAATCTGTTCAATCAGCCTTACAATTCGGCCTTCTCCCTACCTAAAAACCATGATTTTATAACCTTTTGCAACTTTTATGAGTTAAAAATCTATTAAAACGTCACGTATTTCAAGAAAAAGCTATACTTTTGCACACGAAAACAGAAACAACAATAAAAATAAAAGAAATAAAAGATTAACAGATGAAAAAGTTTAGAGCAGCCGTAGTAGGTTACGGCAACATCGGTAAGTTTACAGTAGAGGCTCTCGAAGCAGCTCCAGATTTCGAGATTGCAGGTATCGTACGTCGCCAGGGTGCTAAGGATAAACCAGCAGAATTGGCAGATTATGAGGTGGTAGATGACATCACAAAGTTGAAAGACGTTGATGTTGCCATCCTTGCAACTCCTACCCGTTCTTGCCCAGAATATGCAGAGAAGATTGTGGCCCTCGGCATCAACACCGTAGACAGCTTCGATATCCACACCAGCATCCTCGACTATCGTACTAAGCAGATGGAGAACTGCAAGAAGGCTGGCAAGGTGAGTGTTATCTCTGCCGGGTGGGATCCAGGTTCTGATTCTATTGTACGTGTATTGATGGAAAGCTTGGCTCCAAAGGGCTTGACATACACCAACTTTGGTCCTGGTATGAGCATGGGGCACTCAGTTTGCGTTCGTGGCAAGCAGGGTGTGAAGGAAGCGCTTTCTGTTACTATTCCATTGGGCGAGGGTATCCACCGCCGTATGGTTTATGTAGAGTTGGAGGAAGGTGCTAAGCTTGAGGATGTTACAGCAGAGATCAAGGCAGACCCATACTTCGCTCACGATGAGACTCACGTATTTGCCGTTGCATCAGTAGATGATGTAAAGGATATGGGTCATGGTGTGAACCTCGTTCGCAAGGGTGTATCCGGCAAGACTCAGAACCAGCGTTTCGAGTTCAACATGAGCATCAACAACCCTGCCCTCACCGCTCAGGTTTTGGTTAATGTGGCTCGCGCTTCCTTCCGTCTGCAGCCAGGTTGCTACACCATGCCAGAGATTCCAGTTATCGACATGTTGCCAGGAACCCGTGAGGAAATCGTAGCTACACTCGTGTAATTGGGAGTGAAGAACAAAGAGTGAAGAGTGAAGAATTCACTTGCATCACAATAATAAAAAGGCTCGCAAGAAGTTTCGATTTCCTGCGAGCCTTTTCCATTCAACCAAAAATACTTATAATAACCCCGTCATATACAATGGCAAATAAGTAATCCCCTCCTCTACTTTCAAATCAGCAGTATGCAAAACATATGGGGTTGCCAGATAGCTACCATATTTAGCGATGCACTTCTTGAGAGAAGTGAGCGTGTATCTATTAGTTGACTTCACTTCTATCGGTGAAATATTATGCTTTGACGTTATTGTATCTTTGGCTATCAGGAAATCCAGTTCCATCCTTTCCTGGGCATCCTTCTTACTATATTTGGAAAAGAAATACAGCTTATGCCCTGCCGAACGTAACATCTGAGCAACAATATTCTCAACTATCATTCCGCCATTGAACTCCAGCTTATCTGCCAGAAGCTTGTTATATAAGTTTTCAGATACTATCGTATTTTCATTGAAAGCATGACTGATGAGCAACCCCGTATCAGCCATATAGCATTTCAATGTCGTATCATCGGTATTCATACCAAGACCGATGCTTGGCTCTGTCGTATTATAGGCCATATTGACTATCATGGCATCTGACAACCAAAAGAAAGCCGTTTCATAATCTCGCATTCTCGCCCCTTCGGTGAGTGCCTTCAACATAAATTTCTTCTCATGTTTTTGAAGTTGAGAAGGAATTGTATCAAAAATCTGAGTAACTTTAAAGACATAAGTTGAAGCATACTTTTGAATATCGTTACGATATAAAGTAAGAATTTGGCGCTTCACACGATCTACCTTATTGAAATCTCTGGTTTCTACAAATTTAGCTACAGCCTGCGGCATTCCTCCAACAATGAGATACTGTCTGAAATAGTCCATTGCCATACGATGCATCATTTGTCCCATCTCATGCTTTTTCTGAAAGTTCATTCGTATAAGCGGCATCAGGGTTTCATTGTTCAGTGCCCACAAGAACTCCTCAAAATCCATAGGATACATCAATATTTCTTCCTCCTCAGAAGGAATCATGATATCCTCTACGTTCTTTTTGATAGAAACAAGCGAACCAGTCTCTATATAATCGTAACGACCATCTTCAACCAGATATTTGATAGCAGTACGAGCCCGGGGATACAATTGCACCTCATCAAAGATGATAACCGATTTTCTTGGATATAGAGGTGTATTAGTGAAACTGCTTAAATACATAAAGAATGTATCCAAGTCATCCAGATAGGTTTCGAACAAGGATTTTATGTTCGTTCCTATCTTATTGAAATCAAGCAAAATATAACTCTTGTATTCTTTTTTAGCGAATTCCTTTACGATATAGCTCTTTCCTACACGGCGGGCACCATTGATGAGAACAGCACTTTCTCCGTTCTGTTCTTCTTTCCATTTCTTGAGTTGCTCATATACTTTTCTTCTCATAATTTACACCTATCCTAGATTAATTTTATCGGATAATTACACCTATCCGCGATTAATATTTTCCGTTTTCTACACCTATCCGCGATTATTGGATGGTGCAAATATACACATATCCGTGATTATCTCCAAGAAAAAGCCATTTTTTTAATATCTTTTAATCTTATGAAGTAGGTGTGATGTGAACCCTAGGCTCCAAGACTTTTGTATATACAGCGTGTTATAAAGGTAAACGAAATGAATATCAAGGTTTTAGATATAGGTTTTTAGTAGTAGAAAACTAGTTTTTCGAGACCATGCCTTCACATCACAGCCTTGCCTTCACAAAAACAGGGGGCGTATCTTAGTCACTGGGAATTCTAGCTTAGTCACTGAGAATTCTATCTTAGTCACTGAGAGATTTATCTAAGTCATTTCTGAACTCCAAACAAGTTTTTTTTCGATTATCTTCGCGTATCTTCGCGAAAGTTCAGAGTGAGTCGAAAAAAAAACGTATCTTTGCACCGTAATTCAGAAAGAGATGCATCAACACGAGTTACAAGAACTAAATAAAAAAACAATTTTAAAGCGAAAGGAAAAAGTATGATACAAGTAGTATTGAAACAGAACAAGAACAAGGAAAAGAACAAGGTCAAGGTCAAGAAGGATGCCGAAGGCGAATATATTTTTGCCAAATCATCTATCACCCATCACGATTTCCAAGAAGGAACCGGATAAGTTATTGATAGACAAGAAGCAACATGAGTGACTGATACCCCAAAAAGGGGCATTTATCCCTCACGCATCCCTCACGATTTTGGCTTTATCCCTCACGATTTTACTGATACAGTAAAGTAAAAAGGCTTCGTTAGCTTTTGAAACTGGCTTCGTTTGCCTTTGAAACAAGCTTCATCTGCCATTGAAATAGGCTTCATTTGCCCTTGAAGTAAGCCTCAGTTCAAACTGGTTTGAGGCTTAAACAAAGTTTACGTATGGCTCTATTAAAGTTTACTTGAGCCTCGTTCCAAATTCAAATGAGACTCAGTTCGAATTCATTCAAATGATTCGATGAATCGTGTGTAGTGGCTGTAGTGTGAAGTAGGCAAAGCTAGCAGCATTATTTGGAATAAGCAAGGAATATCGGTGATTTTCTTTCCGAAAAAGCTTGGTATCTAAAAAAATAGTTGTATCTTTGCACAAGGAAAGGAAATAAGATATGGAAAAAGTTAAGGAAGTACCATACGGAGTGGCAGATTTCGTCACGGTGATGGAGCAGAATTTGTATTATGTCGATAAGACGATGTTTATACCCGAGTTGGAGAAGCAGCCACGTAATCTCTTCTTCATCCGTCCTCGTCGCTTTGGTAAGAGCATATTTTTGAGTATGCTCCACTCTTACTATGACTGTAACCAAAGTGCTAAGTTTCAATCACTTTTTGGAAAACTCTGGATAGGACAGCATCCTACGGAATCGCAGGGTAAGTACCAGGTGCTGTTTCTCGACTTCTCGCAGGTAAGCGGTAATATCGATTCCTTGGAGCGCAACTTCGACTTCTATTGTTCCGTGAAACTGGATGGTTTCATGCGCCGCTATGGTGAGTCTTATTCTGAGGAGACAAGAGAGAAGGTGCGCAAGGCTGAGTATGCCATGGATAAGTTGGCTTTTATTCATGATGAGGCTGAACAGAAGGGATTCTCTCTTTATCTGATAGTAGATGAATATGATAACTTTACCAATGTGGTGCTCAATGAGCATGGCGAAAAAGTATATCATGCCATCACCCATGCCGATGGATTCTATCGTGATGTCTTCAAGAAATTCAAGGGCAACTTCGAACGCATTTTCATGATGGGTGTCAGTCCTGTTACGCTCGATGATGTAACCAGTGGTTTCAATATAGGATGGAATATCTCTATCAAACCGGAATTTGACGAGATGCTGGGCTTCTCTACTGCCGATGTCATCGAGATGTTTACCTATTATAAAGAGCATGGCAGCATTCCGGCGGATAGTGATATTGATGCCATCGTCAATGATATGAAGCCTTGGTATGATAACTATTGCTTTGCCAAGCAGGCATTAAATAAGAGCAACAGAATGTTTAATTGCGATATGGTGCTTTACTATCTTCGCAATTATATGGATTATGGTCATGCACCGGAAGAAATGATCGACCCAAATACCAAGACCGATTATGGAAAGATGAAGAAACTGCTGCAGTTTGACAAACTGGATGGTGAGCGAAAGGGAATTATTCGCAAGATTGCTGAGGAAGGACAGATTTCGGCACAACTCTATGAGTCGTTCTCCGCTTATCAGATACCGAAGGCTGAGATATTCCCGAGTCTGCTTTTCTATTATGGCATGCTGACCATCAAGGGCACCCGTGGCTCCAAACTAGTATTGGGCATTCCTAACAATAATGTCCGCAAGCAGTATTATGGTTATCTGGAAGAAGAATATCAGGCAAAATCGTATGTGGATACCAACCAGCTGACGGATTATTATTACGATATGGCGTATGATGGCAAGTGGGAAGAAGGCCTGCGCTTTATGGCTGATGCCTATGCCAAGGTATCATCGATACGTGATGGCATCGAGGCGGAACGAAACCTGCAGGGGTTCTTCATGGCGTATCTGAATCTGAACGATTATTATTATACTGCCCCAGAGCTGGAACTGAATCACGGCTATTGCGATTTCTTCCTTCTGCCGGATTTGACCCATTATGCCACCAAGCATAGCTATATCCTGGAACTCAAGGTGCTGCCCAAGAAAGATTTTGAGGCGAAGGCTGAGGAACAGTGGCAGCAGGCGGTGGAGCAAATCAGGAAATATGCTGAAGCTCCTAGGGTGGAAACATTGCGCCAGGGTACCACATTGCATAAGATTATCATGCAGTTTGAAGGATGGAACCTGAAACGAATGGAAGAGATTAATTGATGAATTTGGCTTGAAAAGTTCCAGCAAATATTCAAAGTAAACAAGAAAGGCTCGCAAGAAACAAAAACTTCTTGCGAGCCTTTTTAGTATCTTATGCCTTAATCTTTTTATTTCAAGACATAAGCCGAATGAATATGTTCACACGCTTTACTCTACTGCAGTTGCACCCTGTCCGGCAACCAATGGCCAACCTGGGTTCTGGTAAACTACAGATGTAGTAAGATCGGTCTGGTCACCCGCTGCAGTCTGACGGAATA
>CAKQCH010000010.1:0-39281 GCA_934216735.1 uncultured Prevotella sp. | reverse complement strand
ACAAGGGTGTCCGTGGTGACGCGGAATCTGAAAGAAGTCAGCGGCAAATATCTGACCCAACGCACAGAAACTTGATACAAGGCTGCTTGTAGGGATAAGGCTGCCAAAAGAGTCAAAGTCCAATAACTACTCGGAACTACAAGTAGTAAATCAAGTGGGTATAAGATGGAAAGACAATATGCTTAACTAGTGAGGTCTCACGGACGCATGGGTGAAGATGAATTATTCGATGTACCATGACGGAGTAAAGCTTGCCGTGAGAAGTCAGCAGAGGTCATAGTACCCAAGGCACGTGTGCCTACAGGGAAGGACTGAATCGTGCAGTGCAATAGTAAATGAATGTTACCTTGCGAGAACTCTCGTCAGATGTCCGAAAGGAACTCTCTATCCAAGAAGATAGGACGGAATCCGACAATAGGATAGAAGTGACGCTACTCAAAAGGATAGCTGAAAACAACTTGCCACACATCGTGAGATGAGAAAGCACGAAACCGCCGTATGCGGAACCGCATGTACGGTGGTGTGGGAGGTCGGTAAGTGTGAAAATAGGAGGCAAATGCCTTTTATGATTAGCATTTACCTCCTACCCGATTTTAAGTTATTGTTGATAATTGGGGTTACTTTTAGAAAATTAAACTCCTTAATAACTAAAAAGGCATATAAAACGTATGTTGATAGAATTTAGCAAGCGAAAGAGTAAGACGGATGCAGAATATGTGCGTCTGATTCAAGATAAGCATGACAAGGTAACGGAAGAGTTTTATCATCTTGCAAGACGATATTTTAAAAATTCTTACCGTTCAGTATTTTCGCGAATGGATTTGATGGAAGATATATTCCAGCAGTCGTTTGTGAAGCTTTGGACGGAAATTGAAACAGGAAAGATTTTTGTGAGCGAAAATGAAGAACTGTTTCGCTATGATAGAAATGGAAATATTCGAAAGTTGACATGTAGTCTGAATACATTTCTTATTGATATAGCCAAAAATGACTACCGTTCATGGTTAAGGAATGATCGATTGACTTTGGAGGATGATTTTGAGTCTTTTGCGCATATGAAGGAAGTGAAGTCTGTTGTTTGGGGAGATGAATCGGCAGAAACTTTGCGTGAACAGATTGTGAATAGCTGTATTTTGGAACTTCCTCCACGATGCAAGGAAATCTTGACGATGTTTTACTATCAAGGAATGACTTTGGATGAGATTATCATTGCAAGAGGTGAGAAGAATATCAGCAAGAACGGTTTGAAAACAGGTAAGTATAAGTGTATGGAGAGTTTGAAAGCAAAGGTGCGAGATACATTTTCGAAATATAAACTAAAATATTAGATGAGTATGGACGAAAGAATTAATGATAAGATTGATAGATATCTCCGTAAAGAGATGTCATCTGAAGAGACTCTGCTCTTTGAACAGGAAATCTTAAATGATGAAGACTTGCGCAAAGAGGTTGAAGTCTCATTTCTGATACGGAAGAGCTTGGTTGGTCGTGTTGAGAAATTGCGAATCATGAATAGGTGGAAAAAAAGAAGAAAAAATCGAATAATAAAAAGTTCGTTTATCGTTTCTATAGCGGCCTTATTTGTTATCGGATTTTTTCTCTTTAAGCCCACGGCAACTTCAACAGATAGTCATAGGATGGTTGCGGTGCAAACTAAAAGCAAATCGGAACATCTGGAAATACCCCGAAATGAAGTAAATAGGGTGAAAGAAAAGGTTCGTTATGCCAAAAATGACAAAGAAGTAGTTGAGGCAGTTGATGAATTGGATAAGCGTTCTGATATTCCTTCCATTTCTATGGATATCTCGGGTAACTATATGAGTCACGAAACGACTGATACTGAAGAAGAGCGAAATTTGAAGTTGGATATATATGAATTGCAATGGAAGAAAATAACTTCTCTTATTAGGATGGGGAAAAATAAAGAAGCAGTTTCTTTATTAAAGCATTTTGTTACTATTCAAGGCAAATATCAAGAGCAAGCAGACTCTATCTTAGATAAATTAAAGAAGTGATTTTGGAAGAGTCTTCTTTACAAAAAAAATAATTAAGAGTGCAGGGTTACTTGCAGACATTATCTATCATAAACAGATAAATAATAAACTTAAAAGTTGTGCCCGACACGAATTTAGGGAATGAAATTATGAAGAAACTACTGACACTGATGGTCTTATTCTCTGCATGGATCGGTATGTTTGCCCAGGGAATGTCTGGCAATATAGTTGGTAAAACATTGCCTTATACTTGGGAGTTGCCATTTATGGGAGGAAAAATAGTCAGCACATTAACAGAGGATGGAACTATATATTCCCAATCAATAACCCCTTGCTATTCTTGCAATGGCACTGGACGGTGTGGTGCTTGTGGTGGTATGGGGGCAATATATTATGGCTTGGGAGAATCTGTTCCTTGTGGTGCATGTTCTATGAATGGAGGAAGATGCAGAGGATGTGGTGGAAAAGGATTTAGTATCATGAATTATCAAACTACATCTTTTGGGGGAACAATAGGATATGACGAACATGGCAATTGTTATGTAAGTAGTATGAGTCGTGGTGGAAGTAGAGGCTCTGGGAGGAAGTCTTCTATTTATAATTGTTGCTCAGGAGTGCCAACATTTGGGTATCAAAGAAAACACACTTGTAAGAATTGTGGTGAATACCATTATGTGGGGAGTCATAAGTGTATCAGAGAGTAAATATTAAAGAAATAAGCATTGCAGATACTATTTTGACAAGAATCGATTAATCTAGAACTATATAAAATGGGATGAAAACAAATAATTACTAGTTTCTACTAGTGAAATATCTGCAATGACTTTACATTTAGATAGAGAAAACAATAGCTTTAATTAATGCTCACTGAATTAATATTTAGCCAAACTTAGGCTCAGGGGAGATTGTCCGTAGATAGATAACCTCTCCTGAGCTCATATATCTCATAAAAAGGAAAAATTCTATATTTAGAAGTTACTCCCGACACAAATAAAGGGAAATTTGCTTATGAAGAAATTTGCATGTGGATTCATGTTGCTGATGGTATTGGCAGGATGCAAAGGTTTGAAGATGGGCGTTGGCTTAAAAGGTGTAATTCTGGATGATTACAAGCTGACATTAGATGGCGATACCTTTGATATCAGGGGAAGAATTGGGGATAGTCTGCTTATCGTATTGAACTCCAATCAGGATGATAAGACACCTTACTATCTCTTGAAGTATGAACGTAACGGATTCTACTATCCTCAAATCGGAGCTTCGGATATTTCTACTATTGATCATACAAACAACTATGTAAGCATTGATGATGAGGAAGTTTATGACATCAAGAATAAAAAGGTGCTGTTCTCGCCTCCTTGTGGCACATTAGGTTTATACTATCTGGGCAATTGGAAAGACTTGCAGGTTTTCGTGAATTCCGATACGATTTGCTTCTCTGATGGGAAATGTATCGGACTTCAATATGATGTGTTTTGCCGAAGGCCACAGAAAAATGGAATGGTGACACTGATTACCGGAGCACAGACCAAGAACGTCTCTTTTGCTGATTTATACAACGCAAATTTATACAATGCAAAGAAAAGGGATGATGCCACCGATATATCTGTAGAATATTTCAAGAAGAACTATTTCATCAAGCCAAGGAGTCAGTATGAAAGAATGGAAGCTGGATTTAACGTAGAGTTGGATATACCGAAAGGTGATGCTGAGGCTGATAATGCCATCCGTGAATGGATGATGGCAACTATCAGGGATGATGCTTTTAGTCTGTTGGAAAATAATAGGGATGTTCCTGTAGGTAAATGTGCTTCGCTCAAGGAAATGAAGCTTTCTCTGGATGGATATGGCGCTTTGTGGGAGAAACTTTGCCGGGCTGAGAATCAGATAGGTGATACCTTGGAGGTTAGAATGTTTGGTGATGTCATCGTGAAGAAAGTGGCTGACTGTGACGATTATACCACCTATTTTTATAGGGCAAGCCTTTATAATGGTGGACTTCATGAATTGCCTCATGAGTATTATATGACATACGATAAGCGGAGAGGCGGATTTCTCGATGTCAACAACTCCGTGAAACCAGCCATGCTGCAACAGTTCCGACACCTGGTGTTGGAAAGCTTGAAGAAAGAGTATGATTTCTACAACGAAAGAGAAAGTACATGGCAGGACTTTACACGGTTTATATTCTCATTCCATTGTCCGATGGTTGATACGAACAGCCTGGATGATGTAATGCGGTCATTTCTGGTACACAATTATTCTTGTGATGAATGGGCTGGATGGAAAGGCTACAACGAGGTGGCCTTTACAGAGAAAGATTTTCCTCTGACTCATTTTGCTGTGTTACCAGAAGGTATCGTCCTGACCTACCATCCTTATCAGATTGATTGCTTTGCTGCTGGTGAATATCATGCGGTTGTACCATTCAAGGATGCCAGCAAGTGCCTGAACTTCGACTATTCCAAGCATGAGGATTTGAAACCCAATTTACAGAGATTCATCAAATAAAAGGCTCTGCTATGTAATAAGGCTTCATTGCCCAACTAAAGTAGCTTCATCGTCCATCGAAAGTAGTTTCATTGTTCATCGAAACTACTTTCATTGGTCGATGAAGCTTATTTTATTTTTTAGAGGATTATCGTATATCTCCCCTACCTCCATAAAAACTTCTTCTTTTGTTTTGCCGTGTGGAATAAAAAGCGTAACTTTGCAGGCGTTGTAAGAGAGAATGGATTAAGAACGGTAAAATTACATATAAGATAATTGATTGTTATGAGAAGACTAACTTTATTGCTGATGTTCTGCTTGTGCCTCACAGGAATGAAGGCGCAGGGGAAACAGGAAGTCTTTTATGTCAATTCGTTTTGGAGCAACTGGTATGTGCAGACTGGACTCGATATGTCGCTCCAGAATCCTTATGGACATGACTTCTTGGGGGATGTGTTTCCTAATGGTAAGTCGTTCGGATTGAACGTGGCCATGGGAAAGTGGGTTACTCCTGTCCTCGGACTCCGCGGACGTGTAAACTGGGAGAATGGTATCAAATTGCTGAAAAACGGGCACGACAACTGGCTCGCTCCTTTTGATCAGCCTGGAAAAAACATGGATAAGGGGGGCTACCTGACCGTGGTGGGAGATATCCAGATTGACCTGCATAACCTGATATGGGGTTACAGGGAAGACCGACTGTGGAATATGCAGGTGTATCCTCGTGCCGGAAGCGCATATAACTTCGGTGTCTCTAAAGGTACCCCTCTTGTAGGACTCGGTATTGGCAACACATTCAAGTTGAATGACCAGCTGGGACTTTACTTTGATGTGGCTTACAATATGGTTTCAAGTGGATTTGTCGGTGTGGAGAAGGATACGGGAACAGGCTCCAACAGCAACGGATTCTTTGATATTTCGCTGGGAGTTACTTTCAATATCTCCAAGACGAAGACTTTTAAAAAGGTGGGAGAATAATACTGTAATTGAAAGAACAATATATAATAAGGTGAAACATCATGAAACATTTCTTGATTATATTATGCACCCTGGTATGTAGCCTGGGGGTGAATGCGCAAGACCAGAAGGTACTTACTGGTACCCTTTGGGATAATTGGTTTGTACAGGCTGGTTTGGATATGTCTTTGCAGAATCCTTATGGATGCGATTTCTCGGAGGTGTTCCCAAAAGGAAAGACTTTCGGTGTGGATGTGGCGTTGGGAAAATGGTTTACGCCGCATGTGGCACTGCGAGGAAAGGTGAATTGGGAGAACGGACTCTCTATCTTCAAAAACAAGCACCTGGAATGGGTGGGACCGGCTGATGATCCGCAGAGCAATATGGATAAAGGCGGCTATGCCGTATTCTGCGTGGATGTTCCTATCAGCGTTAAAAACATTTTCATGGATTATAACCCCGACCAGAAGTGGAATTTCTATGTCTATCCTAGGGCTGGCTTGGGATGTAATTTTGCCATCCATTCTGCTTCCCCTACAGTGGGCGTCGGTATGGGTGGAACCTATAAGCTCAAGAAGCGCCTGAGCGTTTATGCTGATATGTCGTACCAGGTTATCACCAGCGAATTTATGGGTGGTGTGGCAGGCACCGGCATGTCGGTTTCTTCCGGAAGCAATGGCTTCTTCGGCTTTAATGTGGGTGTGCAGGTGGATTTGGGAAAGAGTTGTGGAAAGTTTCAAACTCTATCCTCATCTTCTGCTCATTAAATCTGATGCCATCCCGATTGATGAATCTCGATAACGATCCATCGGCAGCCAACTCTCTTGGGGTGCCGATGGAGAGATGGCTTTCTTCCATCAGCCAGAGACGGTCGGACAGTTGAAGGGCCAGCTCTACATCATGGGTAGATAATAAGATGGACTTGTGCTGCTCGTGTGCCAGACGGCGGAGCATCTGGAGGGTTTCTACCTTGCTCGGAAAATCGAGGAAGGCGGTAGGCTCATCCAGGATGATGATGCTGGTTTGCTGAGCCAAGGCTTTGGCTATCATCACCTTCTGGCGCTCTCCATCGCTTAATTCATGGATGTAGCGGGATGCCAGGTGGGGGATGCCAACCTGCCGGATGGCATCATCTACTATCTGATGGTCGGATGATGATAAGGTTCCCCAGAAATTGGTATAGGGGGAACGACCGATGCCAACTACTTCTTTTACAGTGAGTTGGGTTACATCGGGCTTCGAGGTCAATACAACTCCAATGATTCTCGCCAGTTCCTGGGCGGAAAAAGCCGAGAGAGATTTTCCTGATAGCAGAATTTCACCTTCCAATGCCGGCTGGAATCCGGCTAAAGTTCTGAGTAAGGTGGATTTACCCACTCCGTTGGCTCCGATGAGACAGGTGAGCTCATCGGCCTGGAGTGAGGCACAGATAGATGAGGCTATCGCTCTGAACTGGTGCTTTGAGCGATAGCCTATCGTTAGATTCTTGAATGTGATTGTAGCTCCCATCAAAATCCTTTTTCTTCAAATTTTTTATACCTGCGAAGCAAAGACAGGGATTTACTTGGCAGCCAAAACCTCTACCTCTACGAGAGCGCCCTTTGGCAACTTCTCTACGGCTACGGCAGAGCGAGCTGGATATGGCTGGCTGAAGAACTCAGCATAAACCTCGTTCATGGCAGCGAAATCGTCCATGCTGTTCAGATAAACTGTGGTCTTAACCACGTGAGAAAGGTCGGTACCTGCTGCCTTCAGGATGTTCTGGGCGTTGGTGAGACTCTGGCGAGTCTGCTCCTTGATGCCACCCTCAACGAAATTACCTGTTGCTGGGTCGATAGGAATCTGACCTGATGCAAATACGAAACCGTTTACTTCGATAGCCTGGCTATATGGTCCGATAGCTGCAGGCGCATTGTCTGTGTGAATTGCGTTCATGATCTTTAATATATAATTTATAATTTACAATTTATAGTTTATAGCATTTCTCTTTGCTATTATACTATTATACAATCCAGAGATGGAATCCTTTCTGTTCCAGGCCACTCTTGATTTCCTTGACATGGGCTGCGTCGCGGGTCTCCATCGTGAGTCGGAGCACGCAGGCATTCACCTTGTTGCGGTTGGCAGAACGGTCGTGATGAACTCCCGTGATGTTGCCGCCCAGGCTTGCGATGACGGAGGCTACCTCTACCAGCTCGCCCGGTTTGTCGTCAAGCTCCATCTCGATGGTGCAGAGGCGTCCGCTCTTCGAGAGACCACGGTTGATGACACGATTCAGGATGGTAACATCGATGTTACCGCCACTAACCACGCAGATGGTTTTCTTGCCCTTCACCGGCACCTTGTTGTACATCACGGCTGCTACACTTGCCGCACCGGCACCTTCTGCCACCATCTTCTCGCTTTCAAGAAGTTTCAGAATGGCAGCGCAAATCTCGTCCTCGCTCACGGTCACGATTTCATCCACATAGTTGGAGCAGGTCTCGAAGGTGAGTTTTCCCGGCTCCTTCACGGCGATGCCATCGGCAACGGTTGCCACAGAAGGCAATTTTTCCTGCTTATGGTCGTGAAGACTCTGAACCATGCTGGCTGCTCCCTCAGCCTGAACACCATAAACCTTTACGTTCGGGTTCAATGACTTGATGGCGAAGGCTACTCCTGAAATCAAACCGCCACCACCTACCGGTACAACGACCGCTTCTACATCAGGCAACTGGTCGAGAATCTCCAATCCGATGGTTCCCTGGCCAGCAATCACGTTCTCATCATCAAAAGGATGCACGAAGGTATAACCAAATTCATCCTTCAACTCCAAGGCTTTCTGGTAAGCGTCATCGTAGACACCTGGAACCAGACAGACTTCGGCACCCAGTCGCTTGGTAGCTTCTACCTTCGAGATAGGTGCACCTTCAGGCAAGCAGATGAGGCTCTTTACCCCCATGGCTGTAGCTCCGAGTGCCACACCCTGTGCATGGTTGCCTGCCGAACAAGCAATCACTCCCTTTTCTTTCTCCTCTTTAGAAAGTTGAGAAATCTTATAATACGCACCACGAATCTTGAATGAACCTGTCTTCTGTAGACATTCCGGTTTCAGATAAACATCACTGTCTGGGTTGATTCTTGGTGTGTGAACCAGCTCAGTTTTTCTAATCACCTTGCTCAGCACGAAGCGAGCCTTGTAGAAATTGTCAAGTTGTAACATAATGGTTGATATGCTTTTATTCTGTAGTCTGTCAGGAAATACTCTCCTGAGAGATTTTGCCTGCAAAGATACTTTAAATTCAAGAAAATACAAAATAATTCAAATTAATTTTTGTTTATTCGATAATAATGTGTAATTTTGTAGGCATGAAAAAGGCGATAGTTATCATATTCGCAGCCATGTTCTGCCTGCTTGCTGCCAATTATTATTTTGACCCGGGCAGAAGGGCTACGCTGAGGGCACTGCAGGAAAAAGGAAAACAGACGACGAAAGATAATATGCTCTCGTCGCAGAGCGTTACGTCTATCGCTTGCGATAGGCGAGAGCTGATGTGGATTGGTACATCGGCTGGTGTCAATGTATATGATGGCAAGAACTTTGTGCAGTTCAGCCACGATATCAAGGATACCACAGCCCTGCCCGATGACTATATCAACGTGCTGCATCTCGACAGAGCCGGCAGAATGTGGGTGGGTACGCAGAACGGACTCGCCCTGTATGTGGGGGCTTACCGCTTCCATCGCATCGCCCTGCCCGATGAGCATGATAACATCGTGGCCATAGAGGATAGCCAGGAAAAGGATGATTCGATGGCGGTGCTGGTAAGCGATGGCAATCAGACCTATCATATCAGTGGGGATGAGAAGATTACGCCATCCCATCGACAGATACAGCCCAATCATTTCCAGGCTCCGCTTCCTGAAGACCTTTCTATCTTGCATAAACCCGTAGAGGTGGTAACTGCCACCTTCCGCGATCATGGTGATAATCTCTGGGTGGGTTATCGGAATGCGGGTTTCCAGGTTATTTCACAAAACCGTATTGATTATAACAAAGCCAATGATAATCCGCTGGCAGAAACAACCAAGGGGATAGCGATGCTCAGCATGGCTGCGGTGGGAAACCATCTGTTGGCTGGTACTGCCCTGCGGGTATTTATCTATGATCTTCACAACCGTCACATCGGACAGACGCTATTCCGAAATATCTTCGATTCTGTTCCTGCACCCCAGAAAATCAATCTGAACAACATCGTGAAGTATGATGATAAGCATGCCTGGATGGTTAGCGGACATCAGGTGGCAAGTTGCCGTATCAGCGACGAATGTGCCGATGTGCTTCACAAATCTCCCGTGTTGAAGCCTGTGCTGGGTAATGGCTTGAAGGTGGGCGATGCACTTTATGTATGTAGTGATGGAGAAAATCTCCTGCGTTTCCGCTTTGACAACCTGCAGCCTGATACCATCCCGATTCCAAGTCCCTATTTTGACCATGAAACGAAGATGGAGAAACTGACCGATGGAAATATCCTGCTGTTTATGGAGGGTATGCATCTTGCCATCCTTTCTCCTAAAACGGGAAAGGTGAAGGAGATGAAGGTGGCTGGCATGCCTGAGTACGGCAACTTCGACCCTGCCTTTGCAAAGCAGGATTCGCATGGAATGGTGTGGCTGGGTACCAAGCGAGACGGACTCTACTTCATCGATATGAAGAAGACTACCATGACCAGTGTCAAGGTGTTGAACGATACCCATATCGGGGGAATGGTAGAAGACAGGAATCGCCAGCTTTGGGTAACCACCATGCGTGATGTCTTCTTTGTCACCTTCAAAAGCAAGACTTTTATGATGAACAGTCTGCTGTCGGCTAGTCAAGACCGGAATGACTGGCAGTTTTATAATAATTCCATCTGTTTGTCTCCTGAAGGCGACGTGGTTTTTGGCAGCTCCGATGGTTGCAAGTTTATGCCGCAAGAGGCGATGTACACCGATTTCATGCAGACTCCAGCCGGTATTCATGCAGCCGAACTGCTGAATATTTATGGCATGGAGGTGAAGAAGACGGATGGTGAGGTACTTGCCGTTACCGATGAGATATCGCATCTGGATAGCTATACTTTCGCCTATGACGAGAACGACCTGAGGTTTAATTTCTATTATCCATCGTTCAGTCGCCGTTCGGCACTGATGTGCCAGTACAAGCTGGAGGGATATGATAAGGATTGGCAGGTGCCTACCTACGGTAGGGAGGCTCATTACTCCAATCTTACCCCGGGAAAATATACATTCCGCTTGCGCTTGATATCCGCTCCCGATAAGCCAGCCTGGTCTGAGCGAACGGTAGAAATCATCATCAAGCCTGCTCCTTGGCAGTCGGCGGCGGCATGGTTGCTCTATTTCGGCATCGTCGCCCTGGTGCTTCATATCCTCAACACGTTCTATCTCAGGGCACGTACCAACCGGCTTCATCTCTTGCAGGAACAGCAGGAACGTGAACGTGAGAAGCTTGCCAAGGAGATGAACATGAGATTCTTTGCCAATGTTGCCCACGAGTTCAGAAACCCTATCACAATCATCGCCGGTCCGCTGATGACGCTGAATGCCGACAAGGCTTTGCCGCAGTCGGTGCATCGCACGCTGAACCATGTGTGCATGAGTGTGAACAGAATGCTGAGGCTCATCGACCAGATGCTCGACTTCAACCAGTTGGAGACGGATGAGCTGCGCCTGAAGGTGGCAGAGGTAGATGTTATCGAGGCGTTGCGCCAGCAGGTGACTGCCTTTGGGGATTCGGCAAGAATCAAGGGCATCAAACTGGAACTGGTGAAACAGAGTGCCGACTATCGGATGTGGCTGGATTTTGATAAACTGGAAAAGATTCTGGGCAATCTCTTTACCAATGCCTTGAAGCATACTGAGCCTGGAGGTGTTATCCGAATACAGGCTGGTGTGAAGGATAAAATGCTGGAAATATCTGTCTTCAACAGCGGCAAGGCGATAAAGGAGGATAAGTTGCAGGATGTGTTCAAGCGATATTACCAGTTGGCAGATACGCAGAATCCAGATCTTTACGGTTGGGGTACGGGCATCGGACTTTATTATGTAAAGCGCCTTGTGGAGCTTCATCATGGTTCTATCACGGTGAAGAACGTGCATGCGGTGAGCGAAACCTCTGCTGAGGCTTCGCTCAGGAATGGTGTGGAGTTCACTTTCTGCCTGCCGATGGACAGGTCTATATATAATAAGGTGGAAATTGCGGAACAGGAGAAGCGGGTGATGCAGATTCCTTTGAATGAAGATTGCTCTATGGAAGCCAAGCCGGAAGAGAGCAAGAACCTGAATAGACCTAAGATATTGGTGGTGGATGATGATGTGGATGTGGCACAATATCTTCGTCATATCTTTGCTTCCGACTATGAGGTGGTAAACCGCTATTCGGCAGAAGAGGCGTTGGAAGACCTGGAAGAGGTGAAGCCTGATTTGATACTCAGCGATATCATCATGGATAAGATGTCGGGCTATGAATTCTGCCGGGTATTGAAGAATGATTTGATGTTCAGTCATATCCCGGTGATATTGATTACGGCGATGTCGAAGATGAGCGAGCAGATTGAGGGATTGAAGTTGGGAGCAGTGGCATACGTTACCAAGCCATTCGACCCGGCTTATCTGAAGGCGCTTGTGGTATCGCAGTTGCAGAACATGCAGACGCTCCGTCAGCGCTTGGGTGAGAGTACGGAGACAGAATCGCTGTCAGAAAAGGTGGCGGATACACTCTCTGAGCAGGATAGGAAGTTTATGGATGAATTATATCGGTTGATGGAGAAGCATTCCAAGGAACAGGATTTGAGTGTTTCTACCATGTGTAAGGATATGCTGATTAGTCCGGCTAAGTTTAATTATAAAGTGAAGGAACTTACAGGTGAGACTCCTGGTACATTCTTCCGCAAGTACAAGCTCAACAGGGCAGCAGTTTTGCTGCGTGAAGGCAAGCTTAATGTTTCAGAGATAGCCGTGTTGACTGGATTCAGTACTGCGGCCCATTTCTCCGTTGCATTTAAGAAGCAGTTCGGCGTTTCGCCGAGCGAATACCAGTAAGCTCCATTTTTATGGAGCTTGCTCTTTCCTGCAAGTTCCCGTTCTCGCAATTATTTTTGGATTGCCTATTGTCTTTTAGTCTGTCAATAGGGGATGAGGCTCATCGCCTCACCCTTATTCAAAAAAACAGTATTTTAGTTGAAGTTTATTGGGAAATTCTACTTTCTTTTACGGGCGCAAAGTTAGTGATTTTTGGCGTTGGATGCTTTCGTTTTTATATAATTGGTTTTCGAAAAAATATAAAAGCGTCTAATAATGAACAATTTAGGCAATAAAAGGGACGGAATTTAAGGTGATTTAGGCACGGATTACACGGATTTTTACGAACGCTTAGCGGAATAGAGCCATAAATCCGTGTAATCCGTGCCTTATCTATATCTAGGCATGATATCCGAAATGTTCGAGGGCAGCGGCTACGCCATCCTCTTCATTCGATAGGGTAACATAGTCGGCTTCGGCTCTTACTTCCGGTGCGGCATTCTCCATCGCCACCCCCATGCCGGCAAGCTTCAGCATGCTTAGGTCGTTGTAACCATCGCCGAAGGCAATCATGTCGGCAGGAGTAAGATTGATTTTCGCCAGGAGGCGAGTCAGCGACTTTGCCTTGTCGATACCCTTAGGTACCAACTCCAGGAAGAAAGGAGCCGAGCGGAAGATATCCATTCTGTCTCCCAACTTTTCTACTAAATCCTCTTCAGCCTTGAGCATGAGGGTAGGGTCGCCAGTCATGAGGAGCTTGGTTGGATGAGGCTCCAGGGCTTCAAACAGGTTATCCACCTTTCGGATGTTCATCTTGTTGATGCGCGACTCCTCTTTCACATACTCATCGTCTGGCATCTCGGTGATAATCTCGTTGCCGGCATATCCCAGCAGGGCATGACCTTTCTCCTTGGCATAGGCATATAATTCTGGTATCACTTCATCCGGCAGAAACTGCGAGAAGAGTTTTTCGCCCGTCTGGGCGTTCACGATGTTGCCACCATTATAAGAAAGGATGTATCCTCCTCGCTGGTTCAGTTCCAGGCATTCTGCCACCGGTTCGATGCCGTAGGTAGGACGACCGGAAGCAAGGATGATGACGGCTCCCTCGCTTGCAGCCTTAAGCAAGGCTTCGCGGGTCTTAGGGGTAACCACTTTCTCGTGGTTGGTCAAGGTGCCATCCAAGTCTAAGGCGATGGCACGATAGGGAATCTGTTTTGCTTTTTCCATTGTTCTATATGATTATGCTATTTTTCGTTTAAAAATACTGCAAACTTTCTGCAAAGATACAATAATAATCTGAAAAATGAGGCAGTTTGCCCTGTTTTTGGTTTTTTATGCAGCGTAAATTGTTGCAAAATGTTTGTTGGCTGTTACAAAATCACGAATCGTGCTATTTTTCAGTTGTTTTCTTAACCTTTTTGTGGATGTTTTTGAGTAACTTTGCAATCAAAAAAATAATCATAACTAAACTATACGCAATCGGAAATGAAGAAAAACGTTTTAGCAGTAGCGCTGGCATTGATGGCTAGCATCGGTGCCTATGCCGAAAAGAATACCATCACTTCTCCTGATGGTAAGTTGAATGTCGTGGTGGAAGACCGCGATGGCAAACTCTATTATTCCATCGACTATGCAGGCAAGCGAATGATGGAGGAATCGCAGCTCGGACTCCTTGCCAATGTGGGCGATTTCAGTCAGGGCTTGACCTATCAGAATAAGAAAGAAGCAAAGGTGGAGAAGAGCTATGACCTCCGTACCGCCAAGGTTTCGCATGTAGATTATCATGCCAACCAGCTCAACGTGACTTATCTCAATGGCAAGAAAGAACCGATGACCGTTACCTTCAATGTATCCAACAATGACGTGGCTTTCCGCTATACCTTTGATGGCTTGAAGGCACAACATATTATTATTAATGAGGAGAAGACGACATTCAATCTGCCAAAGATTTCCACCTCTTTCCTCTGTCCACAGAGCGACCCTCTGATAGGCTTTGCTCGTACCAAGCCAAGTTATGAGGAGGATTACAAGCCAGATGCTCCGCTCACAGCCAAGTCGGGTTATGGCAGAGGCTATACCTTCCCTTGCCTATTCAAGGTAGGTGGCGAAGGCTGGGTGTTGGTCAGCGAGACGGGCTCTCATGGCAATTATCCGGGTTGTCATATCAGCGATTACGATGCAGCAAAGGGTTATCAGATAGCCTTCCCGATGGAGAAAGAGGCAGATGGCATAGGTTCTACATCGGGCGCCTTCATCCTTCCGGGGTCCACTCCTTGGCGAACCATCACCGTGGGTTCTGATTTGAAGCCATTGGTAGAGACCACCATTCCATACGATGTAGTGGAGCCAAGATTCGAAGCTTCCCAGAAATACGGAACAGGCAAGTATGCCTGGAGCTGGCTCATCTGGCAGGATGGTTCCTGCAACTATAACGACCAGAAGCAGTTCATCGACCTGGCTGCTACCATGGGATATGAATATGTGCTGGTTGATGCACTCTGGGATACTCAGATTGGTAGAGACAAGATTGCCGAATTGAGCAAGTATGCGCAGAGCAAGAATGTGAGCCTGATGCTCTGGTATAATTCCAATGGTGTGGCAAACGATGCACCTCAGGGACCTCGTGGCATCATGGATAACATCGTGGTCCGCAAGAAGGAGATGGCTTGGATGAAGAGCATCGGCATCAAGGGTATCAAGGTAGATTTCTTCGGTGGTGACAAGCAGCACACCATGCAGCAGTATGAAGACATCCTCAGCGATGCCAACGATTATGGCATTCAGGTTATCTTCCATGGCTGCACCCTGCCAAGAGGTTGGGAACGTATGTATCCAAACTATGTATCCAGCGAGGCTGTACTGGCTTCAGAGAATGTATTCTTCTCTGATTATCATGCCAAGCAGGAGGCTTTCGAACTCACCATGCATCCATTCTGCCGTAATGCTGTGGGAGCGATGGATTGGGGTGGTACCATCATGAACAAATATTTGTCTCGTGATAACAAGAGTCGTCATCGCCGTTATACCACCGACGTGTTCGAGATGGCTGCGGCTATCATGAACCAGGCTGCCATCCAGTGTATCGCCATCTATCCTAACAACCTCACTGAGCTTCCAAAGCATGAGATTGATTTCTTGAAGAGCGTTCCTACTACCTGGGATGAGACCCAGTTCATCGCCGGTTATCCTGGAAAATATGCGGTTGTGGCACGTCGCCATGGTGATAAATGGTATGTGGCTGGCTTGAATGGCACCGACCAGGCAATGAAGCTCACCCTGAATCTGCCAATGCTTGCCGGCAAGAGCGTTACCTATTATCATGAAACAGCCAGCAAGGACAAGAAGGCTCTCTGGCCAGTATCGCAGATGAAAACCGTGAAAGTGGATAAGAAGGGCAACCTGAAGGTGGAAATGCAGCCTAAGGGTGGACTGATTGTTGAAAAGGCTTTTTAAAGGTAAAAAGGTAAAAGGGTAAAAAGGTAAAAAGAAACTAGGGAGATTATACCCCGCTAGGCTTTTTTACCTTTTTACTTTTTTACCCTTTTACCTTTAATTTACTTTTTCTGGATAACGCTTTCAGCATAATCCTTGACTCCCATGCCAAACTCCTTCTTGAAGCATAGACTGAAGTACCTTGGTGTGCTGAAGCCTACATCGTAGCATAACTCATTGATGCGGATATTCGGATTCTTGCGGATGATGCGGCAAGCCTCCTTCATACGGATGCTGGTGATGAACGAGGTGACGTTCTGCCCCGTAATGGCACGAAGCTTGTTGTAGAGGGTACTGCTGCTGATACAGAGGTCGGCTGCCAGTTGTTCTCTACCATAGTCACTGTCCATGATGTGCTCATTCACCTTCTCTATCAGACTCTTGATGAAGAGTTCGTCAGGATTGCTATAATGCTGGTCTTCTACATCGAAGTCGGTCTGTGACTGGAATTTCTGACGGATGCGCTGGCGGTTGGCTATGATATTATCTATGCGCAACTGCAGGTCGGCAAGGTTGAATGGCTTGGTGATGTAGGCATCTGCACCGGCCTGATAAGCCTCATTGCGGTCGGCATCCTGCGTCTTGGCGGTGAGCATGATTACTGGAAGCTGGGAGAAGTCTTCACTCTCCTTGATCCATCTAGTCAGTTCAATACCATCCATTACTGGCATCATAACATCGGTCACCACCACATCGAGCGAAGCTTTCTGTATCTGTCGCTGTGCTTTCTCACCATTGGTGGCAGTGAGAACGTTGTATTTATCGCTCAGGAGACTGCTCATCAGGAGTAGCAGTTCCTGATTGTCCTCCACCAGCAGAATCGTATATTCCTTATTCTTGTCTTCTGACTTCCGATTCTCTTCGCTGCCATTCTCCATTTCCGGAATATCGGTATTCGCCTGGCTGGTAGCCATCGCTTCTTCGCTCTTCGAAGAAGTGACAGGCACGAAGATGCTCTGTGCTGCAGAGAGATTCTTTTCATCCTTCAGCATTTCTTCCTCAGAATAGCTTTCCTTGTTGACTGGCAGGGTGATGGTGAAGGTGGTTCCCTTGCCCTCCTCGCTATCGCAGGTTATCTTACCATGATGCAGTTTTACGAGGTCGTTGACCAATGACAGACCGATGCCCGTACCGATGGTGTTCATCTGGCGGTAGTCGCCATCCAGGAATCTACTGTAGAGATGCTTCATCTTATCTTTCGAAATGCCGATGCCGGTATCCGATACGATGAGGGTTGCCTGCTGTTCTGATATGGAAACGCTGAGCGAAACCTTGCCACCGGGTTCGGTATATTTCACGGCATTGTTCAGCAGGTTGTAAAGCATCTTCTCCACCTTGTCGGTATCAAACCAGTTGGTTTCTCCCATGCAGAAAATATTCTGCTCGAAAGTGAGCTGCTTAGGCTGGAACATCGGCATCAGACTGCGGCAGGTTTCTGCGCAGAAGTCGCCCAGCTTGCCTTCGCTCACCTTCAGCTGCAGTTTTCCGGCCTGTGCTTTTCTCACTTCCAGAATCTGGCGGAGCATACGGGTCAAACGGTTGATGTTATCGTGGATGATATCCGTCTGGCTATCTGTTGCTGGTGCGATTCGCTTGATATTCTCTGCCGCAGCCGCAATCACGGTGAGTGGGGTGAGCAGCTCGTGGGTAATGTTGGTGAATATCACAGCCATCTGCAGACGGTTCTTGGTGCGCAGACGTTCACGGTACCAGAGGATGGCGAAGCGAATGCCCACGATGAGGAGTGCTATATATATAAGGTAAGCCCACCAGGATGCATACCAAGGTGGCAACACCTTAATTGTTAAGGTGTAAGACATTTCGTTCCAGTGACCATAACTGTCGGCTGCCTTTACGTGCAGCTTGTATGTGCCAGAAGGCAGGTTTTCGAAAGTAGCCTGGCGCAGGGAGGCATCCACATAGTGCCACTCCTTGTCATAACCTTCCAGATAATAAGCGTATTTACACTGGCTGGTATTGAAATAAGAAAGCAGCGCAAACTCAATACCAAACTTATCTACAGATGAAGGAATGGTAAGCGTCTGCATGTATACTGGAGTAGCATCTCCCAGTTTGCTGTGCATTACAGAGTCTAGCTCATTATATCGCTTTCCGTCAATGAGCACATCGGTAATGATGATATTGGTCTTACTCTTTCTGCTCTGATATTTCTTCACCGCTGCTGGCGTGAAATTGATCATTTTGAGCCCCGAACCTAGATACAGTTCATTTCCATGCTGATAGCTGGAGTTAGAGATAAAGCGAATCTTTCCCAGTCCGTCTTCATCGGTATAGATGGTATACTTAGGTTCATTTTTCTCGTTGAAATTGAGCGAGATAAGTGCATTGTCTGTCGTGAGCCACAGGGTTCCGCTCTTATCTTCAATGATGGAGTAGATGCGGTCTATGTCCCAATGGTATTCCTCGTTAACGCTTGTAAAGCAATCTTTTTCAGCATCATAGCTGAAAAGACCTCCGCTGTTCGATATCGCCCAAATGCGATGTTTCGAATCTTCGAGACAGCGTGTAGCATCGTTCACGATAAACTTTCCGTTTTCCTGATTATACCACTTGAAGGTCAATGAGGCTTCATTGGCAAAATTTCCACTTACGCAGCCGATGCCTCGGTTGCTGGTGGTAACCCAGATGTTGCCCTTATGGTCTTCGCAGATGCCATTGACATCAGCGTGCAGATTGATGTTGCCTGTTTTCCCTGATGGCAGAATATAGTCAAGATAGTCGTTCTCGCCAATAAACAGCGCTCCCTTTCTGGTTGTAAAGAGTGTATTGACTTTATTGTTTTTTACGAACTTGCTGTTGCTCTTGTCATATACTGTGGCTTGGTTGCCACGGAGTGCGAGGATACCATAGACTTCGCTTCCCAGCCAGATTTCGCCATTAGGCCTTTTGGCAATGGCTGTAATATGAGTATTGCGAATATCGTAAGGAAGGGTGTTGAAGCCTGGAATCTCGTCACCGAGGGTGAGATGCTGGCTCTGTCTGTTGTATAGGGCAAGTCCTACAGGTGTAAGACTCATCATGAAATTCACACCATCTTGGGTATAGATGTTATTGATGCCGATGAGATTGCTGGCATTGTTCAGAAAACTATTGATAGTGAATGGAGAAGGAGCTGTACTGATATGGTACAGACCGTTGAAACGTGACAACGCCCAGACATTGCCCATCTGGTCGCAGCAAACATCGCTTACAGCCTGTGTCTTAAACTTGTTGTAGATTCCGATTTCCGGATAATATGCAAGACCTCCCTTCGGATTGTTCTCGTTGGCTACGGCCAGACCCTCACGTGAACAAACCCAGATGGTACCGGTTGTAGGGTCTTCTGCTATCTTGTAGATAATAGAGTAGGCGGTACTGCTGTTTGTTACATCTACATAGCCTGGATTCTGTATGTTTCTTGGGTTAGTAAGACATTTCACTCCATTTCCCCAGGTTCCTATCCACAATTGTCCCTTCTGGTCAAGTTTTAATGAATAGGCAGAAATCTTGTCTTCCGGTTTCCACAGATTGTATCTGTACAGAATGTTACGTTTAGGGTCGAGTCGGTAGAGATCCCGCTCCCAAGTGCCGATATAGATTTGACCGTCCTTGTCTACTGCAAACGATTTGACGCTGATGTATCCCAGAGGATGGCGTTTGCCGTCTTTCTCTATCACGGTTACATTCTTGTCATTATAGGTAATGAAAGATTTACCACCCTGGCCTGTATAACGTGACAGTCCGTCGTTGGAGCCCATCCATAGGGTTCCATCTTGAGTAACGCAGAGGGCATATACTGTTCTCTGGTTGTCGTTGTCCATCGGAATGGTGGTAAAGGTACCTTTGCGTTTGTTCATCTTCACCAGACCGTTGCGGGTTCCTATCCACAGACAATCGTCCTTGCCCTCGGCTAGTGAGAGCACGGTATTGTGAGGCAGAATGTTAGGGGTATTTGTATCGTTCCTGTAACTGGTGAAATGATAGCCATCGTACGCCTTCAGTCCAAAGTCGCTTCCTATCCAGATAGCTCCCTTTTCGCCTATCAGCATGCATTTCTGCTCTTCTGATGGAGAAGGATAAACCGTATTGAGCACCCGGATGTTTCCAGGTGCTATGTCTTGGGCATGCAAAACAGAACATATCATGCAGAAAAGCATGATAAACAGCACGCGATTCTTTGTCTGTTGATTGGGTACATTCATTGCTTTTTGTTTTTATCTGCTGCAAAGTTACAAAAAAAATCTTTTATTAGCACAGAAATGCCAAAAGTTTTTTTAATGTCTGTTATTTGTTGTCATGAAACGGAACAATATATGTACAGATATCGTGAAATCGTGTGCAATTATCATTATTATCCACCAGATTAACGTATTTTGTACACGATATAATGTTAATACTGCTTAAGTTTTGGAAACAAATGCTAGTTTTGCAAGCGGAAATTAACAAGTATCCTAAAATATTAATTATAAAACATAAAAAGGTATGTCTAATAACTTATTTAGTAAAGTGACAAAGTCTGTCCTCATGCTTGCCATGGCAGCTGGGTTACCAGCAGGATTGGTTTCCTGCTCTGACGACTTTCATTACGAGTCACCGAAGATCAGTGGAGCGGCTTTCGATCCATCTCTTCCGGTAACAGTTTCAGAAATACTTCCAGACTCTGGAGGTTATCTTACACAGTTTGTGATTAAAGGTTCTAACTTCGGTACAGATCCTTCTAAGATTGATGTTATCTTCAATGGCAACCGCAAAGCCACTGTAGTTAGCTCTAATGGTACCACTTTATATGGTATCTGTCCTAAACAGGAGAATGGTAACAACCAGATTACCGTTCGCGTTGATTCTGTTGGCGAGCCAGCCGCTTGCCCTAATACCTTTAAATATACTAAGGTAGAGCGTGTGTCTGTATTGGCAGGTAAGACTGGCAACGGAGGTTATGCTGATGGTAGTCCTATCGATGCCCGCTTCGAGTACATGTATGGTGTAGGTGTCGTTACAGGCAACAATGTCATCGTGATGGAAGGCCGTAACAACCGTGTCCGCATGATTTCGGAGAAAGATAACAAGGTGCTTACCCTCCTAGTGGGTGGCCCTAACTTCGGTCATCCTGCAGTTTCCAAGGACCGTACCCACCTCTTTGCTATCCAGATTCAGCAGCCACATGCAATTTACAGCTTCGACCAGGTGAACAACTGGAGTGCCAAGCGTCTCGCTACCAGCCTTCAGTATAAGGATAAGGATGGAAAAATGCAGGTGGTAGACGGCGATATCTATGCTTGCGCCTTGGATGATGAGGGCAAATGGCTTTACTTCCGCGACCATAAGGCTCGCTTCGGTCGTATGGATATCGCTAATCCTGAAAACGTGGAAATCCTGAACGAGAACTGTGGCGATATTGATAAGAATATCTCGTATCTGGCTTGGAGCCCTGTAGATAAGTGCTTCTATATGTCGCTGCAGAACAAGCATGGTATCTATAAGATTTCACATGACGGCAAGACTGTTGAAATGTATGCGGGTTTCAATGGTGTAGGTTCACAGGATGGTCCTAAGATGAGTGCTTCTTTCAAAAACCCTACTGGTATGGCTTTTGATGTGGATGGCAATATGTACATCACCGACTCTATGGGATATACGGTTCGTAAGATTGGCCATAACGACGGCATGGTAACTACCGTGGCTGGTATTTTCAACAAGAATGATAATAATAAGGTAGAAGGTCTTCCTCTGGAGGTTACTTTCAATTATCCTTACGACATATCTGTTGATGATGAAGGCAACTTCTATATCATCGAAGGTTGGGGCCGTGATGTCCGCAAGTTCGCCATCGAATAAAAAAAAGAGGAATCTTTTAATAATAATCCAAAAGAAACAAAACAATGAAACATATAAAGATATACATGCTGCTGCTTGTCACGATGATCTGTACATCGGCTTTTGCACAAGACAAGTTTATGGTGGCTGGTACCGTAATGGATGAGAATGGTGAACCGCTCATCGGTGTAACGGTTATGAGTAAGGACAAGAGCGTACAGGGTGCGGTAACCGACCTTGACGGTAAGTTCCGTGTGAAGGATATTCCTAACAATACAGTCCTGGACTTCACTTATCTGGGCTATAAGAAATATACTTATAAGGTAAACTTCAGCAAGGAAGGCCTTAAGATTGTGATGAAGCAGGATGTGGGTGCACTCGACGAAGTCGTTGTCGTAGGTGCCGGTACCCAGAAGAAGGTTTCCATGACGGGTGCCATTACTACCGTAAAGCCTGAGGCACTGGATGTTCCTGCTACTTCTATCACCAACATGCTCGGTGGTAATGTTCCGGGTATCATTGCCGTAACCCGTAGTGGTGAGCCTGGTAACGACTTCTCTGAGTTCTGGATTCGTGGTATCAGTACCTTCGGTGCCAACTCTTCAGCCCTCGTGCTTGTGGATGGTGTAGAGGGTAACCTGAACGACCTCGATGCTTCTGATATCGAGAGTTTCTCTATCCTGAAAGATGCTTCTGCCACTGCCGTTTATGGTGTACGTGGTGCGAATGGTGTGGTTGTCGTAACAACCAAGAGCGGTAAGGCTGGTAAGTTGAAGATCAACTTCAAGACCAACTTCATCATGAGTGAGAATGGACGTGAGCCAGACTATTGCGATGCTTATACCTATGCTACTCTTGCCAATGAGGCTCAGATGGCTCGTGGTAATGATCCGAAATATACTCCTACAGAGCTGGAACTCTTCCGTACAGGTTTGGATCCAGACCTCTATCCTAATGTAAACTGGCGTGATGTCATCCTGAACAAGCACGTATGGCAGAACCAGGAATTCCTGAGTATCGCCGGTGGTGGTACTGCTGCACGCTACTATCTCTCTTTGAGTATCCTGAGCAAGGATGGTGTCTTCAAGCAGGACAAGTCAGCTCATGATTATAATACCAACGTAGGTTATACCAAGTACTCTTTCCTCTCTAAGGTAGATGCCAACTTGACAAAGACTACCAATTTGAGCTTGAAGTTGAACCAGGTGATTGTTGATAACGATGGTCCTGGTTTGTCAAACAACAACACTTTGTGGGCAGCTCAGGCTAACCTGACTCCTGTCACCATGCCTGTGAAATACTCTAACGGCCAGCTCTCTTCTTTCGGTAAGAATGGCGACCAGATTTCTCCTTACGTACAGTTGAACGAGATGGGTTACAAGCAGAACCGTCGTCTGAACACCGACCTCTCTGTTATTATCAACCAGAACCTCGACTTCATCACCAAGGGCTTGAACCTCCGTGGTATGTTCTCTTACTCTGGTCAGTCAGAGCACAATACATCTCACTTCAAGAGACCTGATGTATATATAGCAAAGGGCCGTTACGCTGATGGTTCCCTTCATACAGAAAGAACCGTTGAGAAATTGGATGAAACTTATGACCAGAAGGTTATCTTCAACCGTAACTACTATTGGGAGTTGAACAGCAGCTACAACCGTAAGTTTGGCGATCACTCTTTGGGTGCACTCCTTATGTTCTATCTCCAGAGCAAGTCTTATTCCTATAAGGACAACAAGGATATTAAAACTGTTATTGAAGCCATTCCTTATCGTAACGAGGCTCTTTCCGGTCGTGTAACATACGGTTACAAGGATACATACTTCACAGAGTTCAACTTGGGTTACACCGGTTCAGAGCAGTTCCAGACAGGTCATCGCTTCGGTTGGTTCCCTGCTATCTCTGGTGGTTGGATTCCTACTCAGTATAAGTGGGTTCAGAAGAATATGCCATGGTTGGAGTACTTCAAGCTTCGTGCTTCTTATGGTCTCGTAGGTAACGACCGTATCGGTGGTACCCGTTTCCCTTACATCACAACTATTGTTAAAGGCAGTGATGGCTGGAACGACCTCTATGGTTCTAAGAAAGAAGGCCAGGTTGGTACCGATGGTCTGGTTTGGGAGAAAGCCAAGAAACTGGATGTCGGTGTTGATGTTCACCTCTTCAAGGGTATGATAGAGTTCACCCTCGATTACTTCAAGGATAATCGTACCGGTATCTTCCAGCAGCGTGCTACCGTTCCTGATGAAATCGGTCTGGAGTCTTTGCCTTGGGCTAACATCGGTGAGATGGAATCTCATGGTATGGATGGTAACATTACCTTCAGCAAGAACTGGAACAAGGACTGGAGAACCACCATTCGTGGTAACTTCACCTACTCTCGCAACAAGGTCATCAATTGGGAACAGTCTGGCATCCGTTATCCATATCAGTCAAACTCTGGTGTTCCTTACGGTGTACAGCGTGGTTTGATTGCCCTCGGCCTGTTCAAGGATTGGGACGATGTATACAGTTCACCAAAGCAGACTTATGAGTCAAAGGTTTACCCTGGTGATATCAAGTATAAGGACGTAAATAATGATGGTGTCATCAACGATGATGATATCGTGCCATTGTCATACTCCGATAAACCTGAAATCCAGTATGGTTTCGCTGCCGAGGTAAGATGGAAGAAGATTACGCTGAGTGCCCTCTTCGAAGGAACCGGTCATAGTACCTTCTTCTATGGTGGTACAGGTTTCTACCCATTCGCATGGGAGGCAACAGGTAACCTGCTTTCTATCGTAGCAGACCAGAAGAACCGTTGGACTCCACGTGAGATTTCCGGTACAGCAGATACCGAGAATCCAAACGCGCGTTTCCCACGCTTGACCTACGGTGAGAATAAGAACAACAACCGTGCGTCTACCTTCTGGCTCGCAGACAACAGCTATTTGCGTTTCAAGAACCTGACAGTTCGCTATTCATTCGACCATCCTTGGTTGACCAAGGTATTCGGAATCTCTAACATTGATGCAAGTTTCATCGTCAACAACATCTGTACATGGGATAGCATCAAGCTCTGGGACCCAGGTCAGGTTGCAAAAAATGGTGCTGAATATCCTATCCAGCGTACATACACCTTGCAGCTCAACGTGAATTTCTAAGCGAGAAGCAATACGTAACGTGATTCGTAAACAATAAAGTGAATTTAAATATGAATACTAAACATATATTATTAGGTGTGATTGCTTCGGCATCAATGGTTGTAGGATTTACATCCTGCGATGACTACCTGAACACCGATAAGTACTTTTACAACCAGACCAGCCTGGATTCTGTATTCCAGCGCAAGAGTCTGTTGATGCAGTATCTCAATGCAGCATCAAGCTATCTTCCTGCTGATGACCATCTCTGGACCAATGCCAGTGTGCCATTCAGTTTCTCTTCTGATGAGGCTTTCTGCTCATGGAAGGATGATCGCCATGCCGGTATCTATTATGCCATGGGTGAACTTAATAAATATTCATGGCAATTTGATAACTGGGCTGGCTATTACAAAGGCATCCGTAAGGCTTACATGATTTTGGAGCGTATGGGTGAATGTAAGGACTTGAGTGAGACTGAGCGCCGCGATATAGCTGGCCAGTGCCATTTCCTCCTGGCTCATTACTATTATTGCCTGGTTCGCCAGTATGGTCCTGTGCCATTGATTCCGAAGGCCATTGCTTCTAATGAGAGCGTTGAGAATATGTCTTATCCACGTGCTACCTACGATGAGTGCATCGACTTCATCGCCAAGGAGTATGAAGAGGCTGCTTCCATGCTCGATTCTGAGCGTTCTTCTACAGAAACTTATAAGGTTCCTACTTCTGGTGCAGCCTTGGCTTTGGAATCCAGAGTATTGCTGGAGGCAGCAAGCCCTTGGTTCAATGGAAATAAGTATTATGTAGATTTCAAGCGCAGCTCTGATGGTGCCAACTATTTCAATCAGACCTACGATGCACAGAAATGGGCAAAGGCTGCTGCTGTCTGCAAGCGTATCATTGATACTGGCAAGTATGCACTCTATACAGTGCCTGCTGACAGCAAGACTCCGGAATTCCCAGAGAATGTATCAAAGGCAAACTATCCTGATGGTGTTGGTGGCATTGACCCATTCCGTTCATATAATGATATGTTCACCGGTGAGGAGAGTGCTTTCAATATCTCTGAAATCATGTGGGCAAAGAACGAGACAGGTGACTTGGTATGGATTTCATACCCTGCTGTAGCCAGTGGCGGTAATGGTCTCTGCGTAAGTCAGAACCTGGTAGACGCTTACCGTATGCAGAATGGTAAGGATATCAACGAAGCTGGTAGCGGTTATCCTTCTGCCGATGAGGCTTGGAAGCCTATCGGTGAGGCAAAGACTTTCTCCAACTATCAGTTAAATTCACAGGTAGCCAAGATGTACGACAACCGCGAGATGCGTTTCTATGCATCTATCGTGTTCAACTATTGCTATCGTGAGGGTAGTTCTTATACTGGTACAGCTGCCAATAACAAGAACTTCTTCCAGACTTTCTATAAGGACAGTCCGTTCGCAGCCTGGTCTGATTATCCAAACGATAAGTCTTGGTCTGGTTACAACTGCATCAAGTACTGTCACCCATCAGATAAGCCGGGAAAGGAAGGTACAGTCCGTAGCAAGTACTTCCCTATCATTCGTTATGCAGAGGTATTGCTCAACTATGTAGAGGCAATGAACGAGATGGAAGGTTCTTATACCGACGAGGTTCACGGTGTAACCGTAAGCCGCAACACAGCCGAGATGGTGAAGTATTTCAACATGATCCGTTATCGTGCAGGTTTGCCTGGAATTACAGAGGCAGATGCAGCAGACAAGGATAATATGCGTGAGTTGATCAAGCGTGAGCGTCAGGTAGAGTTTGCTTTGGAAGGTCGCCGTTTCTACGACTTGCGTCGTTGGGGTGATTTGCAGAGCACCATGTCTAATCCATTTATCGTGATGAATGTGGATGCACGTAGCAACGAGCAGCAGAAGTTCTATACTCGCACAGTTAGTAGCTATCAGTATTCTCTCTATACCATCACTAACAAGATGTGCCTGTATCCTATCAGACAGACGCTGATTGACAAGAATGCCAAGCTCGATCAGAATCCGGGATGGGAGAAGTAATCAGGAATCATAGAAAATAACGATTAGATTATTACGACAATGAAAATGAATAAATATTTTTCAGCAATGATATTGGGTACAGCCTTGATGGGTATGGTTTCTTGTGAGCCTGTATCAGACCCATTGGAGAAAGAGCAGTATCAGAAAGAAGTATATCTCGTGGGTGCAGCCCAGGATATACAGGATAAGGAAGTGTCTTATGCTGGTGATGGTAGCCTCTATGTATCGGCTGCCATCGGCGGCACTCAGTTCCCTGATCAGGATGTGCAGGTAACCATTGGTTTGGCAGACAATGCCAAGATGGACATGTACAACTATAAGAACTTCAGTGAAGAAGATGTGAAATATCAGGCTTTGCCAGAAGCATGGTACAATTTCCCTTCCTTCACAGGTGTCATCAAGGCAGGTGAGGTATATTGCCGCATCCCTTTCACCATCAATACAGAGAAGATTCATCCAGATTCTCTCTATGTCATTCCTCTGAAGGTGGTAGCTACCAGTGCTTACAGCATTGTAGAGAAAGACACCACTCTGCTGGTACATCCTAAGATGGTGAACGATTATTCCGGTGCTTATACTTTCGAAGGTACAACTTGGGAGATGAAGGATGGCGAGAAGGTCATGTCAAGTGCTTCTGCCACAACTACTCTCCGTAATGCCGTAGCTCTCAATGCCTCTACCATCCGCCTTTTCCAGAAGGTTGTGCTGGAGAAGGTAAAGAATGTGGCAGACAACTGTTACAACATCCGTGTGAATGCCGACAACACTCTGACCGTGACTTCATACGACAAGATGCCTATCACGAATGGTGGTGGTACTTATGATAAGGACAAGGGTACTTTCTCCTTCTGGTATACAACAACCGAGGGTGGTAAGGAATACAGAACAGAAGCAACACTTACCAAGTCAAAGTAATCTTTGCCTTTTTGAACAATCTCATGATTAGTTTAGGCTAATGGAAAGATAATGAATCAGATATGTAAAGAGGAGGCTCATATGGTTGGGTCTCCTCTTTTTCCCAATAAACTATTTAAAATTATGGTTTTAGAGATAGTTATATTTGCCATATTGGCAATAACCTTTTTCGTCTTAGTGGTTTCTAAAGAGACACGAAATGAAATCATGGCTTCTTTTAAAACGAGACAAGCTCGTCTAATATTAGGTGGCGTTTTCATTTCTGTTATTTTGCTAGTTGTAACAGTTTGGATTTTGGTGCAATATAGCAATATGTAGTAAAAATAAATATTATGAGTATGAAGTATATATTTTTAGTTCTGTTTTTGTATGTAGGTATTCAAGCAAATGCTCAGTCTGATACGGACAATCCATTTTATGGATTACGCTCGGAAGTAAAAATAACGAATGTTGAGCAGATTTTTAAGAATCTTTCAGATGCTGTAGATGAGCATGCTGATGGTAAGGCAAAAATACTAGGGTATAAGTACTTAGGAGTTGTTAAGGACTCTTTGGAAGTGCAGAAAATGGTGCGTCAGAATATTCTGAATGCTCCTCAATATTCTCGTGGAATAAAGAGAGCAGAATTACATATTGATAGTTTGATTATAGATCATTCACGATATGTTTTCACTCCCCAAGCATTTCCTATGAAGAAGTTTCTTCGTTCGTTTGAGGGCAAAAGTATTTTTAAAGATGCATGTCAAGAAATTAAAGTTGGCTACAATATTTACAAATTGATGTATATGTTGGATGGCAAGAAATATCGTGAATTTGTCTTTGTTGATTCTAAAAATATGCAGGTCGCTACTTCAAGCAGTTTCTGGGGATTCCATTTGAGAACTTCCCAGCAGGCAACCTTGCCAATAGGAGCTTGGGGCCATACTGATACTTCAAGAGATAAAGATGAACAAAAAGCACAGCTGGATTCTAATGCGATTCTTCGCAATATTGAAGAAGCTGAGC
This sequence comes from uncultured Prevotella sp., assembly GCA_934216735.1. Taxonomy (GTDB): domain Bacteria; phylum Bacteroidota; class Bacteroidia; order Bacteroidales; family Bacteroidaceae; genus Prevotella. The sequence continues at coordinate 10,391 of CAKQCH010000010.1, read as the reverse complement.
AACAGGATAATTTCCTTAAAGTGACTTTAGGGGATGTCACTATTAGCCATGCTTATCCTATGGAAGCTAAAATATCGGATGACGGCAAATGTTTTGTAAAATACAAAATCTACGATAATCATTATCATCCTGTAAAACTGTTTTTAAACGTTGCATATAGTAATGTGAACAATACAGTCAAACTATTGGATTATAAGATTGATGGTCTCTGTAATGATGGTGTTGCCACTTTTAACAAGAAAGATAAGCATATCGTTTCATTGACTTATGATGACAGAAGTAAGTGCTTTATCGGTAATTTATCAGGCATGGTCAATTATCTCTCTTCTAATGGCAGTATTATTCCTAATTCGGCAGATCGTATTTTGATACTGCACCTTTCTCAAAAGTAACCTGTTGTTATGAAGAATGAGAAAATTTCAAAGATGATCATTCAAGAAGTGAATAAATAGTAGTAATAATGAAAAACCGAAGCTATGGGTAAATTTAAATTGTTTACGGGAATTCTTTCCCTTATGATGTCTATTGGTCTTTTCTCTTCTTGCTCTTCGGCAGAAGATTCTTTATTGGACATGAGACAGACGAATATGTCTAAACCTGCTATGACGCCTAAAGAGCAATTTGTCTCTGATTTAAAAGTTGCATTCGGCAATGTGAAGAAAGGTGAGAAACCTCATCTTAACATGGAGCAGATTGATTACTTGGGCGAATCGGCTAGAAGAATGTTAAAGTCCGAAGGCATGTATACCAAGGACGTAAAGAAGTTAGACAAGAAAAATAAGGCTGGCGTTATCTTGATTGGTACGCTGTATGTAGGCTTAACTGCCCATCCTATACAGAAGGACACTGTGAATGCCCATCGTATAGATAGTGTAGATGTTGCAAAGAATGATTCTATCTAACTAATATAAATTAAGATGGGGTTTACATGTATCATTTGAGGGTGGTGTGACTAGGCTCGGAAGACCTGCTGACTGCAGTGAGCAGACCTGCTGACTAGGCTCAGCAGAGCTGCTGAGCCTAGTCGCAATCTTCTAGAAGCTATCTGCTCTCACCTCCTAAGTAGTCTTCTTTAACCTGAGAAGCAGTCTCCGTTAACCTGGAGAGTCGTCTTAATTAACCACAAGAACCGTCTCCATTAACTGAATGAACCATTTCATTGCACTAAAGAAATGGTATAAACTAATTCGATGAAGCACATTATTTGGCTGTATCTATATAACCAGTTAGTCCGCCTTGCAGCATCGCGGCATTGAGACTGACGGCTGCCGTACTGGAGGAATTGTAGCATTCTACAGTCGCCTTACCGTTTTCATCGGTTGTAACAGATGGGTTCCAGTACAGAGTACGTCGCTTGTCGGTCGGGTCGAATGAGTTGAGATCTCTGTAAACAGGACTGTAGAAGGTGGAAGGGCGGTTGTATCCCTGCAACATCGTATGCCTGATGCCACGGTGCGTCTTGTAGGTCTTCTCCGGATCCCAGTCTTCAGACATCTGTACGGAACATACGATGCCTGCCTTCTGATTCTCCAGTCCGTTTTCTGCATGAATCACATCGCCGCTCCAGGTATCCTTCAACTGGTCTCTTTTAACCTGAAAGTTCTTGTCCATCGTATACACCTCGTTGTTGCTCAACGTATTATCCTCGTAGATAAGAATACTCTTGATGGCATCTAAGTCCTTGCGGAAGAAGTTTTCATCCAGCACCTTTCCGTTTACATAGAAAGTGATAGGGATTGAACCATACATGTAGGTGCGGTCGGTGCCATTGATGGTGTCGCCATGACTGGAATCGCTTACTTCGATATGGATGTTCTTGTCAATCTGAGGCAGCAGATTCTCTAAGAGACTTACGTCTTTACCCTCGTCTCTTACCTTATCTATAAAGCGGCTTACATCATAGAAACCGAAGATACGGCGCTCGAAATGTTCTGTCTCCTTCTGCTTGTTGCCTTTCTTCTTAGCCTTGACCGTTACTTCTCCCAGCATGATGGCATCTTTCGACATCTGTTCCTTGTATGCAGCATCAACCTCTTCCAGCTGCTGGGTGTTAATCTGCGGCTTGTACCAGAGAGGGTGGGTTTCGTAGTAGGCAAGGGTTCGGGGCTGCGGCTCGAAATTGCGGAAGATGCTGACGTTGGTCCAGCGGTTCAGTTCCTTTCCTTGTCTGCGGGTCTGGATATAGGAATCCATTTCTCCCTCGAACATGTTGAGCGACATGTTGAAATAGCCTTCATCATCGGCATTCGTGTTACCCGCTACTACCACCGAATCCTTCTTGGCAAGAACGCTTACCCCGATGCCTTTCTGTGGCTTGCCGAAGAGCGATTTCACTCTGCCATGAAGGGTGAGCTTGAGTTCTGGCAGATACTTCGGCGTATAACTGGCAGAACTGATTTCCTGCTCTACATCATATCTTCTCCATCCTTTTACCAGCAGCAGATTGTCTAATAAGCGCTGGCGAATCGGTTTGCGGTCGATGAAATAATAGGCAGGATTCGGAATGTAACCCTTGAGATCGGAGGTAAGCAGCAAGTCGGTCATGATGTTGTCGCCATATTGCTGGTTGTCTGATTCCAGCGCATCTCTCACGCTGACCGATAGGGTGGCGTTCCTGAGCGGATTGCCATGCTGGTCTTTTGCCTGTATCTGATAGGTTACCTTCTGGAATGGGCGGTATACGAGAGTATCGGTATGAGCCTCTAAGGATAGGGTATCCTTGGGATAGACAAAGCAGAAGCGGTCTGCCATCACCTTGCCCTGAGAACTGATGAGGGCGATGCGGTTGATGCCGGCAGGCAACTGACTGCTGGATACACGGAATCGGGCGATGTTCTGGTTCTTGAAATCTACCTTCTGATAAAGAATAGGGAAACCGTGGGCAAAGAAGAATACGGCACAAGGGGAACTTGCTGTTGCGCCGGCGGTATTGCCTTCTGAGCCGGCGGCAAGATTTCTGATAACCTGTACATCAATATAATCCTTGCTGTTGGTTGCTGCCAAGGTGATGCCCTGTTCCTCAGCCTTTGGCAATTCAAACTGATATTCTTCTCCCTTATATATCATTTTGGCAAATGCCTTGTCGCCGGATGGCGTATATCTGAAGGTTCCTATTCCATCGTGAAGGGCTTTGATAGGCAGACGCTCTTCACCTATATATAATGTACCTTCTGCATTCACGCTTCCGCTGTCTGTAGCTACCGTTTCAAAGGCTACGGTGCAGGGAATGCCTTTTACGAGTCTGCCTCCTTCCGGAAAGAAGCGCATGCTGAACTTAGCTTCTTTCTTTTCTTTGGGGCGTTTCTGCATTCCTCCTTCCAAATTGTATTCAGCAATCTGCCGTTTCTCGGCTTTATCGCCTATCATCTTGCGATAGATGGGAAGAACCCTGGAGTAATATTGTGGTTCTGGGGCTGAAAGCATCCATTTGGTATAGGCACGCAGTTCGAAATAACCGCTGAAGAATGAGTTGGTGAGCGGAATCTGCCCGATGGCGTATCCGTCTTTGATCTCTGCAATCTGACGGCTTACGGTATTGCCCAGCGGGTCGAGCAGCTCTACATAGAGCGGCTTGCTGATTTTGGTAGGCTGGTTACTTTCGGCTTGTACTACGTAGGCTTTGTACCAGATGGTGTCGCCCTGGTAGTAACTGTTGTTGTCGAGATGCAGATATGCCTTTTCCTGTGGATAGGTTGCTGCAAACTGTTGGGCTCTGGCAAACATGCCCTGAAAGACATCGCCTGTCTGTTGGGCATGCACTCCTACAGAACAGAGGAAACAGAATGCCGTGAGAATCTTACACTTTTTTGTCATATTCGCTTTTTTTTATTTAGATTGTAATTGTTTTCTGATTGATGGTGTAAAGGTACGAAAATAGGGGAGTAATGTTGTTCACAGAATGAGAAATAGCGTACAATTATCGTGATTTAGAGGTGAAAATCATAAAATGTACCATTTTAAAGCTATTTTTTATAGGGTCTGTTTCAAATAGTATGGCTAATTTTGCAGAGCAATTATCAATGAAAAAATATTTTATGAACAAAAGACTAACAATTTCCAGTCTCCTGCTTACGGCATTGGCTTGCAGTTTGCCGATGAATGCAGGAGCAGCCAGAAAGACTGCAGCTAAGAACAAGTATGCTGGCTATCTCTTTGCTTATTTCGAAGGTAGTGGTAACAAGCAGGAGCATCTTCGCTTTGCTATCAGCGAGGATGCCAAGAACTGGTATGCGCTCAATGAAAACCAGCCAGTCATTGCCAGCGATTCTATCAGTACCAGTGGCGGTATCCGCGACCCTCATATCCTTCGTGGTGAAGATGGTTGCTATTACATCGTGGCTACTGATATGCATACCCGAAAGTTCGGATGGAAGGATAATCCGGGCATCGTACTGATGAAATCGAAGGACCTGGTGAACTGGACGCACTCCAAAATCGTGTTGAAGGAAGACTACAAGGAGCATTTCAGCGATGCCTACTGGGTATGGGCTCCTCAGACCATCTACGACAAGAAGGCAAAGAAGTATATGATTTACTTCACCCTTCAGCGTACCGGCGATGGCAGAAAGAGTCTCGTTACCTATTATGCTTATGCCAACAAAGACTTCACCGGTTTCGAGAGTGAGCCAAAGGTACTCTTCAATGCCAAGTATGGTTGCATCGACAACGATATCATCGAGCGCAACGGCGTTTATCACATGTTCTATAAGGGCAATACCAAGGATGCCAATGGTAAGGAAATCAAAAATGGTATCCAGCAGGCCACTGCCAAGAACCTGAAGGGACCTTGGAAGGAAGACTTCAAGTATATCGATGCCTATGCCGATACCAAGACCGGTGTGGAAGGCTCCGGTGTTTTCAAACTCAACGATAAGGATGAGTATGTGCTGATGTACGACCTCTATGGTTCGGGCAGATATGAGTATCAGACCTCCAAGGATCTGAATTCCTTCTCTACCAGGCCTGAGTCATTCCGCAAGGACTTCTACCCTCGTCATGGCACGGTTTGCTCTGTTACCAAGGACGAGTTGGAGAGATTGCAGCAGAAGTGGGGATATGTATTGAAGCACGACTTCGTGGCAACAGGCAATCCGCTCTTTACCCATATCCATACAGCCGACCCAGCCGTGTTGGTAGAAAAGGATACCTTGTGGCTCTTCACGGGTCATGATGCCAAGGGTAATCATTCTGGTTATGTGATGCGTGATTGGAAGGTATTTTCTACCACCGATATGAAGCATTGGACCCAGTATCCAACCCCGCTGATGGTTTCAGATTTCAAGTGGGCGAAGAGCAAACAGGCATACGCCGGTCATGTGGTAGCAAGAAACGGCAAGTACTACTGGTTTGTTTCTACCAACTGGTGTGGCATCGGTGTGGCTGTGAGCGATAAGATTACAGGTCCTTACAAGGATGCACTGGGCAAACCTCTGCTTACCAAAAAGGATTGTTTCGATTCCAAGCACGGTTGGTCCTGCATCGACCCAGCCATCTTCATCGACGATGATAATACACCTTATATTATATGGGGTAACAGAGAATGCTACATTGCCAAACTGAAGGACAATATGTTGGAGATTGATGGCGAAATCAAACGCGTTGATGTAGGAACCGAGTTCCCGTTCACCGAGGCTCCTTGGATTCACAAATACAATGGCAAATACTATCTGACTTATGCTTCGGGCTGGCCAGAGAAGATAGCCTACGCCATGGCGGACAACATCATGGGACCTTGGACTGCCAAGGGTATCATCAGTGAGATTGCCGGCAACAGCAATACCACTCATCCTGCCATCGTAAACTATAACGACCAGTGGCTCTTCTTCTCTCATAATGGAGCTTTGCCTGATGGTGGAAGCGGTACCCGAAGTGTCATCATCGAACCGATGGCTTACAATGCCGATGGAACCATCCGTCCTATCGCTCCAACTACCAAGGGTGTCAGCGGATTGGGCAACCCAATCTTGCCAGGTTTCCATGCAGACCCTGAAATCCTGTATTCCAACAAGACGGGTAAGTATTACATCTATTCTACCACCGATGGAAAACCGGGATGGGGTGGAAACAAATACTACGTATATTCTTCTTCCGACCTGAAGGAGTGGAAGAACGAAGGTGTGGCGCTCGATGCAAAGAGCGACCAGATTTCCTGGGCCAATGGCAACCTCTGGGCTCCGGCAGCCGTAGAGGTGAAGCAGAAGAATGGCAGCTACAAGTACTATCTCTATTTCAGTGCCCGTCCTAATGATAACGGCAGAAAGCAGATGGGTGTAGCGGTTTCCGATTCTCCTACAGGTCCTTTCGTTGACCTGGGTCATCCTCTCCTGGCAAAGAACCATCCGGGTTGCAAGGGCCAGCTCATCGACGTGGATGTCTTCATCGACCCTGTATCCAAGAAGCCTTACCTCTATTGGGGCAACAGTTTCATGGCAGGTGCCGAGTTGGAGCCAAGCATGACCAAGATTAAGGACGAAACCGTGACCGTGATGACTCCAAAGGGAGGAAGCCTGAGAGACTATGCTTATCGCGAGGCACCATACGTGTTCTATCGCAACGGACTCTACTACTTCATGTGGTCGGTAGATGATACCGGTGCAGCCAACTATCATGTGGCTTACGGAACATCGAAGTCTCCACTCGGTCCTATCGAGGTAGCCAAGGATCCTGTCGTTCTGATTCAGGACCCTCAGCACGAGATTTATGGCACAGCCCATAATTCCGTGATCCAGAAGCCAGGCACAGATGAATGGTATATCGTATATCATCGCATCAACAAGGATTACATCCATTTCCAGCCAGGTGTTCACCGTGAGGTCTGTATCGACAAGATGGAATTCAATGCCGATGGTACGATTAAGCGAGTAGTTCCTACCCATACGGGAATCAAATAAATAAGAAAGAGGTGGCATTTTGATGCTTATGAACCAGCAATGTTATTTATGATATGGGACGAATTATGATGTTGGCGATATTCATCGCCTCTATAATCCCTGCACAGTTGCAGGCAAAAAAGAAGGTGCTTTCCGAAAAGGATATGGCGGGCTACGTAATGGTATATCACAAGGATGCCGACCACGGGCTTCACATGGCCTATTCATGGGACGGCTATACATGGACGGCGCTGAACGGTGACCGCCCTGTTGTTGCGGGCGACACTATAGCCGTACAGCGAGGCATTCGCGATCCGTACATCTTCCGTGCTCCCGATGGCACATTCTGTGCAGCGATGACCGACCTGCATATCTTTGGAATGCGCGACGGCATCCGTTCGACAGAGTGGGAACGTGATGGAAAGAAGTATGACTGGGGCAACAACCGTGGACTGGTGTTGCTGCGTTCCCGTGACCTCATCCACTGGCAGCGTACCAACCTGGACTTCTCGTCTCTTACCTGTCCTACGGGCGAGGTAGATGCAGAGGGGAAGCCTCTGTCATGGAGGGAAGTGGGCTGCGTATGGGCTCCGGAGATGGTAACCACCCCCGAGGGACGTATTCTTCTGCATTTCACTACCCGTTTCCAGTGCGGTCGCAACCACATCCGCTATGTCTATATGAGTGATGATTTCACCCGTATGACATCCTGTCCAGAAGTACTCTTCACAGGACCGAAGGATGCTGAGGGACATATTACGAAGCATGTCATTGACTCGGATATCACACTCGTTGATGGTACCTACCATCTTTTCTGTACCGAGGATGGACATCCCTGCCATGCCATCAGTCAGTCGCTGACGGGTCCCTATACACCGGTACACTTCGACGATGGTGTGCCACGGGTTCACGAGGCACCTATGCTCTGGAAGCTTATTGGCCAGCAGAAATGGATACTGATGCAGGACCGTTACTCGATGACCCCGCACAACTTCTACTTCTGCGAGACCACCGACCTCAAGAATTTCAAGCCTATTGGCTATTTTGACGAGGCAAACTGTCCGCTGAAACGTACCAATTTCTCTGAGCAAAAGCATGGAGCAGTAGTACAGGTTACCAAGAAGGAACTGAAGCAGCTGATTGAGCATTATTCGTCAAAGGAATTTAAATAAATAGAGAAAAGATAGGTATAAATTGTTATTTTGAACGATTAGTGCCTATCTTTTGTTGTTTATTTCACACTTTATTCGATAAGTTTTATTATCTTTGCAACCGCAAAACAAATGACAATAATAAATTTTAAACCTATCAATATGAAGAGATTAATTTCAGCAGTATTGCTTTCTGCAGCAGTGGCAATGCCTACAATGGCGCAGAAGCAGAAGACATTGAGCAATGGCTATCCATTCACTCAAGTACCATTCACCAGTGTGAAGATTTCACAGAACACCTTCTGGGGTGCCCGCTTGAAGGCAGCCCGAGAAGTAACCGTGCCATTGGCTTTCAGCAAGTGCGAGAGCGAGCACCGTTACAAGAATTTCGAGATGGCTGCCTATACCCTGCAGCATCCTAACCACCCGGGCTTGGAGACCAAGGAGTGGGATGTAAGCAAGTTCATGGGCTTCTCTTTCGATGATACCGATGTGTATAAGACCATCGAAGGTGCCAGCTACATCCTCCAGACTTATCCGGACAAGAAGTTGAAGGCTTACATCGACAGCGTGCTCGATGTGGTAGGTGCGGCACAGGAGCCAGATGGCTATCTCTATACCGCCCGTACCATCAACCCAAAGCATCCACACGGATGGTCGGGAAATAAGCGATGGGTCAAGGACGAGGATTTGAGCCACGAGCTTTACAACCTCGGTCACATGGTAGATGCAGCCTGTGCTCACTATCAGGCTACAGGAAGCACCAAGTTCCTGAATATCGCCAAGCGTTATGCTGATTGTGTGGTAAAGGAAGTGGGACCTAATCCAGGACAGGCTACCATCGTTCCGGGACATCAGATTGCAGAGATGGCTTTGGCTCGTCTCTATACCTTGACCGGTGAGAAGAAGTATCTGGATGAGGCTAAGTATCTGCTCGATTATCGTGGCAAGACTCATATCCGCAACCCATATTCTCAGAGTCAGGCTCCTATCCTGGAGCAGAAAGAGGCGGTAGGTCATGCGGTGCGTGCCGGATATATGTATGCCGGTATTGCAGATGTGGCTGCCCTGACCAAGGATTCTGCCTATATGAAGGTTATCGACCGTATTTTCGAAAACATCGTTGGCAAGAAATACTATCTTACAGGTGGTGTAGGTGCCCGCCATGCCGGTGAGGCTTTCGGTGCCAACTATGAGTTGCCAAATATGACTGCCTATAACGAGACCTGTGCAGCCATCTCTATGGTTTACCTCTTCGAACGCATGTTCCTGCTTCACGGAGAGAGCAAGTATATCGACTGCATGGAGCGTAGTCTGTATAATGGTGTTATCTCGGGTATGAGTATGGATGGTGGTCGTTTCTTCTATCCTAACCCATTGTCTAGCGATGGCAAGTATAAGTTTAATGCCGATGGCAATACCACCCGCCAGCCTTGGTTCGGATGTGCCTGCTGCCCAAGTAACTTGTGCCGCTTCATCCCTTCCGTTCCAGGTTATCTCTATGGCGTGAAGGACAACAATATCTATGTGAATCTCTTTGCCGGCAATACATCTACCATCAAGGTAAATGGTAAGGATGTGGTTTTGGAGGAGACTACTGAGTATCCTTGGAACGGCGATATCAAGATTGCTGTGAAGAAGAGCGGCGTAAAGAATGCCAACCTCCTGGTCCGTATTCCTGGATGGGTTCGCAACCAGGTGGTGCCTAGCGATCTTTACAAGTATAGCGATGCCGAGAAGCCAGCTTATAGCGTAACCGTAAACGGCAAGGCTGTGGAGGCTGACCTCGATGCCAACAAGGGTTATCTCCCTGTCAAGAATATCAAGAAGGGTGATGTCATCCGCATCCACTTCGATATGCCTGTTCGCACCGTAGTGGCAAATGCTAAGGTTGCTGATGACAACGACAAGATAGCTGTAGAGCGCGGTCCATTGGTATATTGCGCTGAGGCTGTGGATAATAGCAATGAACCTGTGCTCCATGCTGTTATGCCAGAGAAGCCAAGCTTCACTCTCGTTGACAACTACAGCATCCAGAACACGGAGACCAAGGGAGCCCCAGCCTTCACCGTAAAGGCTATCGTTACCTCTCCTGCCCATATTATCTACCAGAAGAAGGAGGGAGTGGTCGCTGTAGATTGCACCCCTCTCACCTTGATTCCTTACTATGCTTGGAATCATCGTGGTGCCAACCAGATGAACGTCTGGTTCTATCAGGGCTTGTCGTTTATGGATAAGTAACAAACAGTTTTTTTAAAAATAAGAAAGCTTGGCAAATGACGTTTGCCAGGCTTTCTTGTTAATATAGGTTAATCCCATTAAGAAAAACACTTCTTTTCCGTTTATGTTGTAGTTTTGAACAAATAAAACA
>CAKQCH010000009.1:0-40271 GCA_934216735.1 uncultured Prevotella sp. | reverse complement strand
ATGACCCGTTTTGACCTTGACCCGATTTGACCCTTCAGGGCGTGTGTAAAAGTGCTGCTGCAAGAAACATGTAAAAATGGCATTTACTTAAAATGCGATATATCAACCACTTACACCATTTTTGCCATCTTATTTTCGTAAGAACTTGATTTCAGCCCCAAAATTTCGTATCTTTGCACCGGCAATCGAAAGAACAGCTTTTTATGCCTAAGGGCGGTCATCATAGAAGACCGCAGCTGGTCTTAAATGATGGCAGGCACCGGTCATCAATGAAGACCAGAAAAAGCACAGGAAACGGGCTTTCTGGGTAGTTGTGATTTCAAAGAACTCATTAAACACAAAACGAGTATGATTAACTACAGCATCGTAATGCGCAGCGTGAACGCAAACCTTTTGGAGATCAACCGCAGACAAAAAAGGCTCGACCTATTTGATGCGGATTTGAAATCCGCAGGAACGCCTAGCGGACCATAACGCCTAGCGCTGTGTCACAAGTCCATGGCACATCCTCATATATATTTTTCCTTAAGGCTGAATATATTTTCCCTTAAGGCTAAATTTATTTTCCCTTAAGGCTAAATTTATTTTTCCTTAAGGCTAAATATATTTTCTTCCAAGCATGCAAATCCGGCAGTACGCATAGCAGTTTCGCATGTGGTTCAAGTACGGGCTAGGAGCTTCTGCCCTTTCAGGGCGTGTGGGGCTTACTTGCGAAACTTGAGTTAATAATATTTATATTATTAGCGCTACGTCCTAGCGCATTCATGTCATTTCTTTGCTATTCCGAAACACAACGGACAGACATCGATATAGAACGGGTATTTGTATTATTCTGTACTCCTTTTGATATCGTGAGATCATATAACTTTCCTGCTTCAAACGTAAGATTCTGGATTTTATCAGAAACATCAATCTCTGTCCCATCATCCCTTGTCAGTTTGAGTCCCGTAATCTTATTTGGCAAGATAAATACGGTAGCATCACCAATTGTCGGCTGGTTTTCATAAGGAGACAAGGTAGCTGTCACGATATCAGACGTGTCTTCAACTTTCCAATTGGGGATTCCATCTGTAGTATCGGTTTTATCAAAATAACCAGCATTATAAGCCGAAACTTTAGCATGCGTGATTTTACCCAGAGAATCGTCAAAACGGATAATCACCTTAGCCAAGGCATGCTTCATCGTGATTTCTACTTTGGTGCTACGATCTGTTGTTGTACAATTATGACCGGTAGATTCGCCCCACAACAGATCAAGTTGCAAAGGGTTGGCATCCTCCTGCTTATACTTCATCTTATTAGGATTTTCTTCGTCATTGAGAACAGAGTACTCTGGATAGCCGGCATAAAAATCTAGCGTTCCCTCTTTTGGCCAGAAACGCTTGGGTGAATAATTCCAGTTTCCATCCTTCAATTTTACTATCTGACCTCTAGCCCGCTGATCACTTTCACTTCCACCTACACGATACATAAACTTCACCTCGTCTCCTGAAAGAGACTTATGGAAGCCGAAAATCTGAATCTCGTTACCTTCTTCAAAATACGGTTTACCAGCATTCTCGCGAGTATTGGGAATTTCCTTCCAATCTGATTGCACGGAAAACTCAATAGGCTGACCAGATACAGGAATAGCATCCTCCACTTGATTGGTACAGGCTGTACCCATCAAGACAAAGAAAATTATCCATAACTTACTATAAATATTCCACTTCATATTCTCGATTATCCTTATAAAAACATTATTTATTGTTCACTTGAGCCAAAATCTACGACAGTAGTCGTTATGTTGAAATTGATAGGATCAAGCGAAAGTATCAAATGAAAGACATACGCCTTTCCCTGTTCAAACTTAAAAGGCTTACTAATAGCTGTCAGATCTTTCTTTACCGTCACCTTTTCCTGAAAAAAATCACCCTGCTGTACCGTATAAGTTATCTGCAGATAAAACGGATAGTGCTTATCCTGAGGGATTATACAGAGATAAGAATTGGGAGCATTTTCTATTTTTTCACATGTATGGTCTAACTGAGATGCACTTAACTTATAGTTGATTCCATCTTCTGCGCCAGTTGGTGTCCAAGTATAAACCGCTCTAGTACCTACATCAGGATCAACATACCATGTACCGTATTCAAGATTCAGATAGCCCTTGATATCAAAGGCGCCTTCATCTTCTGTTTTGCCATACAGTTTCACCTTTTCAACGTTTATCACAGCACCATTTTCCACTAATTTCTGATTGGCTGTGATATCAAAGCCCAAACGAGCCAAAACATGCTTAAACTCAAATTTCACTTTACCGTCAGTCGAAGATTTTGGTGCTTTTTGACCAGGTTGTACTCCCCATACCAAATCTACAGGAGACTTTGAAGAAGTAAACTCTATATAAGTTGGATTAGGGTTGTTTTCCTTAGGTTTATTTACCAGTATTACGCTTTCAACACGAGGCGCAAAGGCATAGAAATCCACAGTTCCTTCATTTGGCCAATATCGAGTATGTTCATATCCCCAATGATCTCCTTTCCAGGTTACGTGTTCATTATCCATCAGAGGTGAGGTTGCCCCATTAGTATGGTTGTATCTTGCAAAGACACCAAATCCGGAGTTAAACTCCTTCCCTTTGAGAGAAGTAATATCGGTTACACTAGAACGGGTTGAAGCATTCCGACCCAGATAAGCATCAAAGTTGATTTCAGAAGATGAAGAAGATGAAGTTTCTTCCACGCCTTCGCCGGCACAACCAGATAATACCAGCTGTGCTATCAAAACATAAAAGGCTAAACGAAGAAACTTCATCTTATGATAATTTTTAATTCATTATTTTTATCTGATACGATTAATTCCAGGTAACAGGGATATCGTTGTTCGGATTCTTAGCATCTACCCAATCTGTAACAGCAGCATCGAATTCGATTGGAGTCAGACCAATGGTCAAGTTGATTGTATATGCCTTGCCCTGCTCGAAGTTCTTTACAATCTGACTAGAAACCGTATTTGTCATTGGTGTCGTTACACCATTATAGCCTTTTATAGTGTACTCTACGATAACATAAAGTTTATCAGTTTCTGAAGCAGAGAAATTCTGTGGAATAACAAAGAGATAATTATCTGCTGCATTAACAGCTTCCTTTGTAGACAATTCCGTACCACTGGTAGTGGTAAACCATTCAAATTTCAGCTTTTCATCAGTAGTTGATGGTGTCCAAATACCTGTAGACAAATTTATGGTACCGTTTGGATAGAAAGCTTTTTGGGCTCCATCTTCAGATCCTGCCAATGTAATTTTGTTCAACGTAATGGTTGTACTTGTATATTCTTTATTTAACTTTACAGTATAACCAAGTCTAGACAAAGCATGAGCAAATTGGAATTTCACTTTTTTATCTGTACCAGAGTTGTTTGCCATAGTCTGATTCGTAGCTTTAGCCCACAACAAATCTTTTTGATCTTTAATAGTGGGACTAACAATAAAATTAAGTCCTTGATTATCATTCGTTACTTTTTTATTATACTTACTATCATATGGAGCATAAGCCAAGAAATCAATATGGCCTTGTGGTAACCAATACTGAACAGGAGAATATGTCCACTTTGTATCAGCATTAGAATAAGTTACCTTCACATTGTCGAACCAATTAGAACCAAACTCCAGGCCATCAGTTTCTTTATAGTTACCAAACACACCAAAGCCTCCATTTTCTCCCTGAAGAGCAGTCAAATCCAGCACGCTACCACGTGAACCATTTACAGCAACTGCACTTCTTCCCAAATAGCCATCAAAGCTGATAGCCTCATTCTTAGAAGAATTGTCTGAAAGACTATTTAAGTCTTCGCTTGAACAACTTACCAATGTCAACGCTGCCATTGCAGCAATACCCATAAAAAATTTCTTATACATATCTGTTTTTAAATTAAACTAATCTATTATTACTCTTTTTACTATTTTATATGTTTCTTATCATTTTACTATTTCTACAGTTCCATATCAATATCCTCAGGTTTACCCCAATCCTGGATGGTGACATCAAAACCGCCAGAACTTCCCTCCGAAGGCTTCACCTCAGGTAATGGTTTCGGTACCTTAACATCAACATGGAGAGAAATAACATAACCTAACTCCGATGAATTATCATCTTTCTTAAACTTGTCTCCTACCGCAAACTGATGATCTACCTGCGTCTTTTTGTCTATCAACAAAGCAGAAAGGGACAACTTATTGTTTTCAGCATCTGAATGGGTGGTTTCTGGTAGTCCAAAACATTTAACCGATGTCTTCAACGTTCCTAGTGTCGCGTCATTCTCATCTATCGATTTCGTCCAGGACTCCAGAAGATAAGTCACCTTACTCTGAAGCGGCTTCCCCTGTCCCAGCAGAAATCCTTCTGAAATACCAGTTAAGGATCCTCTCGCAGAATACAGGTTTCCTATACTTGGAACTTTCACGTTGACCTGGATATGCGAAAGCACATTCCTTGGCGTTAAAGTAACCTCAGAAAAGTCTCCAGAAACATCGAATTCATCGAGTTTATCAGAGGCAAGCCACTCGGGCTCAACCCCTATCTGTTCATCATCTCCACGCGAATACCAGCGCGATGTTGTATGCTGTACCACAGCTCGCGCTGTCTCGTAAGAGTCCATTCCCTGAAAGTCGAGTGTACCAAATTCGGTCGTACTCTGGTTGAATACCAGTACATGATATTTTCCAGGTTCTAAGGAAAAGTCGGCATGAGTTATCTCATTAGTCAAGACAGTTTGCGGAGCACCACCTGACCAGGGAAACACCATGACCGTCATACCTGTAGGCACCTCTTTATCAAACAAATGCCAATCCACATTAATCCGCACCATTTTACGGCTATCCTTTTGCGGACAACCGGAATAGTCTTCATAAATGCAAGAAGTAAACAAAATGATAAGGAGCCAACAGTACAAGAATAGCCCTATACATCTTTTCATGAATGCTTCATTTTTACAAAACTTCTTTTCTCGTTATAATATTCATTTAAAAATTTTCGGGTGCAAAATTACAATATAAAATTGATTTAGCTCTCAAATAATGCCTAAAAGATATCAAAATGTTACATAAAAAAAAAGCTTTTGATACATCATCAGGTAAATTGCAAGTAACCATCTCTCTTGCAAGCAATAAAAAACCTCCAATCGAACCAACCGATTGGAGGTTTCTTTTCTATCATCTACAGCAACCAGGCAGTAAAAACACTACCGGCTGCACCTTTTCATACATTATCTCCCCAACCAAGCCTCCGGGTTGAGCTTGGCAGTCTCCTTGCGGAGCTGGAACTGGAGGATATTGTCGGAACCCACGGCTCCCAATGCCTGGCGGGTACTTACCTTCTGTCCCTTATGAACACTTACGGATTTCAGGTTGCAATATACCGAGATGTAGGCACCATGACGAACCAATACGTTCCACATGCCACCATATCCGAAGACGGCACTCACCTCACCATCGTAGATGCTGCGGGCCACACAACCCGGCTTGCCCTGGATATTGATACCCTTGTTATCAAGCGTAACACCCTTCAAGCCCTGCACGTTATACTGACCGAAATGGCTCACGATGCGATAACCTCCACTGATAGGCATCGGCAGACGACCACGGTTTGCCTCGAAACCACCATTCAGCATGCGGTCTACCGAACTCAGGGTTGCCGCCTCCTGCGCCTCCTTCTTGGCGGCAGCAATCTCACGGGCCTGACGCTCCTCATCCGCCTTCGCCTTCAACTCGGCAGCCTTGCGGTCAGCCTCCGCCTTTCTGGCAGCCTGTTCGGCAGCAGCTTCACGAGCCGCCTGTTCTGCGGCAGCACGCTGTGCCGCCTCGGCAGCAGCACGCGCCTTAGCCTGCGCCTTGGCTTTCGCCTTCGCCTCCGCCTGGGCAGCAGCTTCTTCCTGTGCCTTTCTTGCAGCCTCGGCAGCAGCACGAGCCTCCTCGGCAGCCTTTCTTCTTGCCGCCTCGGCAGCAGCCTCACGGGCTTTCGCCTCGGCTATTCTGCGGGCATTCTCTCTTGCGGCAGCCTCGGCAGCAGCCTTCTTGCGGGCCAATTCCTCAGCACGCTTCTTGGCTGCAGCGGCAGCAGCAGCCTTGCGCTTAGCTTCGGCAGCTGCACGGGCACGAGCCTTCGCCACTTCCTGCTGAACCAGTCGGTCAATCTGAGCATTGATCGCCGCATCCTTCTGACGCTGGTCGGCGATGACAGCCTGAATGGTCTTCTGCTGCTTCTGCAGTCCCTGCACCATCTCCTTCTGCTGCGTCTGCTTGCCTTCCAATGCCGTCTTCTCCTGCTTGCCCTTATATAATAAGGTGTTCTTATGACCCTTTACGTTCTTCAACTGGCGATGCTTCTCGTTCACCTGGTTCTGCTTTGCCTGGATGGCCTGTCCCTGCACCTTCTGATAAGAAGAATACTGGCGGATGAACGAAAGGCGGCGATACATCTGAGTCAGGTTCTTGGCACTGAAGATAAACATCAGCTTATCCTGCACCGTATGATGCCTGCTCATATAGCGCATCGATCGGATATACTTGTTCTTTCTGTCCTGCAACTGCTGCTGAAGGGTCTTCAACTGCGCCTGCAGAATACCGATGTTTCCGTCGATATGGTGGATATCCTTCTGGATTCCATCAATCTTCTTCTGACTCTGGTCTATTTCGCCGTTCAATGCCATCAGGTCTTCCAGTCGCTTCTTCACGTCTGCCTGGTTCTTGCGCAGGGCTTGTTCCTGCTCCCTGATTCTCTTCTGAATGTCGGCACGCTGTCCCTGCAATCCCCTGATGTTGGCATTGCTGTAGGTGGCAGCTCTTCGCTCTGCCTTCGTTGGAGCCTTGGTAGAAACCTGCACATGCTGCTTGCCTCTTCGGGCAGGCGCCTTGGCAGCCGGCTTTTTTCTGTTGTGCTGTTTGTTAGAGGCAACGGCAGTCTTCTTCGCAGGTTTCTTCTGCACATGATGCTGTGCAAAAGGCGCCAGCGAGAACGTCATTGCCAATATGAATAATATGATTCGCTTCATGATGAATAGGAATGATTTCTATGTTTATTTCCAGCAATCATGCGATTACATGCTCATGAGTTTGCCAAGTACATCTTTAGGAGCCACCTGCCTGTACTTACCCGACACCTCGGTCTGCGCATCCCACTTGTCATCGGTCTTCACGCTCTTCATCTCGATGTTGAGCTTTGCCTCCTGAGGCTTGTTGTTCAGGATGGTGGTAAGCGTCATGCGCTGGGTGGCAGGAAACATCTTCACGCCCACACTCTTGAAATCGCTATACTTCAGGTTGAGTCGCGAATCGCCGTTGCCTTTATCCTTGTAGGTAACGTTGGCTTCTGCGATTCTTCCGCTGTTTCTATTCGCCTTCCACTGGTAGTTCATGTTGCCATATCTGATGGAAACAGGCACATTTTCGGCGGTTTCATCGAGATTTGCCGAGAATTTCTTCAGGTCGGAATCTGATACCTTCTTCACGCCTGGCACGAGCAACTGGTTCCAGAAGAGTGCCTGGAGCGAATAGAAGTTGATGCCCTGCTTCTTGAGGAAATCCACCTGCGTATAGTCTGCCTTGATGTATTCCTTGTGCATGCGGTCTACGATGAGCACATAGTTTGGGGTGAACTCCAGTCTGCCCACCTCGGAACCCAGTATTGGGATAAAGAGCTGGATGCGGATTACCTCGTCCTTGCGCATGCTCAGCTTGCCAGGCACGGTGATGTCCTTGCCTGCCGCCTGCAGATTAAACGTCATATTGCCCACGATGTTCTTGGCATACACCTGGTTGTCGGCTACTTTCTGCACGAAAGCCAGGTTCTTCATCGAAGCCACCTCTGCTGCATCCGCAGCCTTGGTCTCGGTTTTCTTGTTCTGTGCATTCACCTTGCCCGTTCCTTCCATCTTCCTGGTAGAACCGCAAGAAGCCATCAGCAGAAGAGCCACGGCAGCCACTGCCATCTTCAAATTGTTCATCACTCTCATTTTCTTCTTATCCTTTCTTATTTCTTTCTACCTCTTTTTGTTTTTCTGCCCGTAGCCTTACCGGTGGTTTTCTGCTTCTTCACCTCGGCTACAGCCGGATTCATCCTTTTCCGGAATTCTTCTTCAGAGATATATTGTTTGTTCTTTATTTTCCAATCAAGCGTAACCGACGGATTATCGTCGGTATGGGCTTTCTTCCAAAAATCCACGGCTTCATCGGTGATTCCGTTCATGGCGTAAATATCGCCGGCATGTTCCAGAACGGTACTGTTATTCTCGGTGGAATCGCGGTTTTTCAGCGCTGCATCGATATAAGTCTTGGCATCTGCATAGCGTTCCTGCATAAACAGGATCCAGGCATAGGTGTCAAGATATGTGCCGTTGTTCGGCTCCGCCTTGATGGTCTTGTAGCTCATCGATTCCGCCTTGTGCAGGTCCTTGCCCTGCTCGCTCAGATAGTAGGCGTAGTTGTTCAGCGCCATCACGTTGTCGTCCTTCCATTGCAGACAGGAATCGTAGGCAGCCATCGACTCCTCCGTTCTTCCTTTCTTATACAGGATGTCGCCCATCACGGCATAGAGGTCGGAAACCAGGTCCTTGTTAGACTGTTCGTTGAGCTGCGCCACTCCCAGTCGGAACTCGTTGAGCGCCTGGTCTTCGTCGTTCTCCTGATAATACGCCATTCCTCCGAAGTAGTAGAAAACCATTTCCTCGGGGTTATACTGATGGGCTGCATGCGACTGGGTAATGACTTCGCCATACTTGCGCTGGTTCCAGAGACTCTGGATAAGCTGCAGACGGGCGCTTACATTATCCGGTGCAATATCGAGCACCTTCTGGAATGCCGCATTCACGGTATCGGCAGGCATCTGCTTCAAGCTCATATAGGCTGCTCTCAACTCGGCTACCTCTGAAGATGGTTCCGGCTGGTTGAGCACCCTGTTGAAAAGGGCGAGCACCTTGGTAGAGTCGCCTCCCTCACTCTCGTTGGTCTGGATATAGGAACGGAACATCATAATCCTGGTTTCGGTATCCGTCTTCCTGCTCATCAATATCTTGTCGAGCATCTGGTGCGCCTGGTCCTCCTGCTTGGTAGCATTATAGTAGTCGTAGAGCGACATCTGGGCGTAGGCATTATCAGGCTCTTCCTTCAGGGCATCGGTAAAATACTTGAATGCCTCCTTCTGCCGGTTGTGCTGCATCAGCCAGTTGCCGAGCATCGTCTTATACACCATGTCCAGGGGATGCTGCTCCGATAGCGTCTTCAGTTCGTTGTAAGCCGCCTTCGGGTCGTTCATCATCTCGTAGATGCGCATCTTGGTCAGGGTAAGCTGTTCGCTCTCGCCTTCCTCCGTCTCCAGTCTGCCCACGGTGTTGAGCATCATGCGGTAGTTTTTCTGCTGCTGGTAGAGCTGCGCCAGGATGCGGAGGGCATCGGTGTTGCTGTGGTTCTTGGCATAGAGTGCCTCGTAAGAACCGATGGCCTTGTCGTATTGTCCCATACCTATATAATATTGGGCAAGGCGCTCAGCATAGGTCAGGTTGTCGGGATTCAGGGCGATGGCCTTGTTCATGCACTCCAGCGCCAGGGAATCCTTCTTCAACTGGGTATAATAGAGCGACTGGTAGAAATATACCTCAGCCGCACGAGGGTCTATCTTCCGGGCATGCTCGAAGAGATCGAAGGCAGCAGTCAGGTTGCCCGCCGCATGCTGTCGCGCCGCCTCGGTAAAGAAGTATTCAAATCGCTTGCGGTCGTTGGGTGAAAGCGAATCCACCCAAACAGTCTGCTGCTTAGCTGGCTGCACCTTTTTCTTACGGGCCAACGAAGGCAAGGCCATCACGCCTACCAGCGCCACAGCCACCCAGAAGCCCTTATTTCCATAAATTCTCTTCACGATATCTTTCCCTTTCGCTTTCTCTATTTTAAAATGTTTTGTTCTGATGTTATTTCCTCTGGAAATCCGATATTTCTCCTCGAAATCCGTTATTTCACTCCGGTATGTCCGTATCCACCGGCGCCACGCTCGGTCTCATCCAGCTCTTCTACCTCGATGAAATCGCACTGTTCATGCTTGGCAAGCACCATCTGGGCGATGCGCTCCCCGTCGTTGATGACGAAGTCTTCCTGCGAGAAGTTGATGAGCAGCACCATGATTTCGCCGCGATAGTCGGCGTCGATGGTGCCCGGCGTGTTGAGCACGGTGATGCCATGCTTCAGGGCAAGACCGCTGCGCGGACGTATCTGTGCCTCATATCCCACTGGCAGAGCCATGAAAAGACCCGTAGGAACCAGTCGGCGCTCCATAGGATGGAGCACGATGGCTTCGTCGATGTTAGCACGCAAGTCCATGCCCGCACTCTGAGGTGTGGCAAACGCAGGGAGAGGCTGATGCCCCTTATTGATAATCTTTACTTTCAGCATAATTCTAGAATTTTCTGCAAAAATACTGCTTTTTAGGCGAATAATCGCATTTTATAAGTGAAAATGATATAATTTATTGTTTTTTATTTTGATTTATGCGCACTTTCATGTATTTTTGCGCATCAGAAATGAAAGGATAGTAAGAATCACTTATATAGCAGATGGATTATGGAATGGAAACAGCTCATATCAAACAAGCGCTTCGGACAGGAGCATAAGCATGCCGAACGCCACGACGATCGCTCTGAATTCAAGCGCGATTACGACCGCCTCATCTTCTCGTCGGCGTTCCGCCGGTTGCAGAACAAGACGCAGGTATTCCCGCTGCCGGGCAGCATCTTCGTACACAACCGTCTCACCCACAGCCTGGAAGTATCGAGTGTGGGCATGTCGCTGGGCAACGACATCTCCCGCCGCATCATCCAGAAGCGTCAGGAGCTGAAGGATACGCTCTTCGAAGAGATAGGAACCATCGTGAGCGCAGCCTGTCTGGCACACGACTTGGGCAATCCTCCCTTCGGCCATTCCGGCGAGAAAGCCATCCAGACTTTCTTCAGCGAAGGAGCTGGTCAGAACCTAAAATCGGCGGTTTCATCGCAGTTTTGGGATGATATCACCCATTACGAGGGTAATGCCAACGGCTTCAGAATCCTGACGCATCGCTTCAAGGGCCGCCGCCAAGGCGGATTTGTGATGACTTATCCGATGCTTGCCGCCATTGTGAAATATCCCTTTGCCAGCAGTCTGGCTGGCGACCACGGTAAATTCGGCTTTTTTACGTCCGAAGCGGCTACTTACCAGAAGGTTGCCGATGAATTGGGCATCCGCCGCCTGTCTGCCGAAGGCGAACCGCTGAGGTACGCCCGCCACCCGCTGGTGTATATGGTAGAGGCAGCCGATGACATCTGTTATGAGATTATGGACATCGAGGATTCGCACAAGCTGAAGATTCTTTCCTTCGATGAAACCGCTGATTTATTGCTCGGTTTCTTCGATGAAACCACGAAAAACAAGATTCGTCAGCGCATCATCGACGAGGAACTGACCGATGAAAACGAGCAGGTGGTTTACATGAGAGCCTGCGTGATAGGCAAGTTGGAGAACGAATGCGTAAAGGCATTCCTCGACCATGAGGAAGAGATTCTTGCCGGCACCTTCGAGGGAGCCCTCATCGACCACATCTCGGAGCACGAGCGCAACGCCTACATCACCTGCACCCAGGTATCGAGAAAGAAAATTTATGCCAGCAAGCCCGTTCTCGACATCGAGCTTTCGGGTTACAAGATCATGGCTACGCTGATGGAGGTATTCATCGATGCCGCCGTCAACCCATCCCGTTTCTACTCCAAGCAGCTTCTGCGCCGGGTAAGCAGCCAGTACGACATAGAGAACGAGAGTCTGGAAGAACGCCTCATGGCTGTATTGGACTACATCAGCGGCATGACGGATATCTATGCCTTAGACATCTATCAGAAGATAAACGGCATCAGCCTGCCTATCGTATAAGATGGGCAGTAGCTGGATATTCTGGGAGGAACAGATAAACATCTGCTCGGCATCGCGGCTTTTTACATCAAAACACAGCGGAAACAGGCATTTTTTTTCTTCTTATTTTAAGAACACCCCATATAATGGCATGTTGGTGATATTAGCCTGCTGGCGATAAGGCAACATGGAATAACGAATAGCTGAAATATCAGGATGATCCATCAGATAATGATGAAGTGACGGAGCATGTTTGGAGAAATCACTGGCATAGTTGGAAAGAATCTCATTCTGCAGACTGCGCACCTGATTGAGCAACTTGTTTTCAACAAAAGCCTTTACCACTTCTGGCATACCACCTACATAATAATATTGTCGGAGCAAGTCCTTCAGTTTTTCATGAAAAGCATTCATCAGTTCATAATCATGACTATGCATCAGCTTCAGCAACTGCTCCTCACCCATCGCCATGAGAAACTCCTCAAAATCCATCGGAAAGAGGCGCAAAGTCTGCACCTTTCCTACTGGAAACGAGACCCCTGCATGCAAAGCTACTCCCAGCAAAGAACCAGCCACAGCAATATGATATTCCGGTGCATCTTCACAAAAATACTTCAAAGCCTCTAAAGCCTGAGGAAATGCCTGCACCTCATCCAGGAAAATAAGTGTTTTACCTGGGATAATATCTACCCCAGTCAAGGCACTTAAGCCCTGGATGATTCTGGCAACATCAAAATCACCCGAATAGATGGCCTGCAAGTTTACGTTCCTATCGCAACTTACGTAAGCTAGACTATCAAATTCCCGCCTACCGAATTCCTTAAGGACATAAGTCTTTCCACACTGTCTTACGCCATTAAGGAGCAATGGCTTGTGATGCTCCTGATTCTTCCATTCCAGAAGCTGTCCATATACCTTTCTCTTCATATCTTTACACTTTTAGACACATAAAAATGCCAGATTACTACACTTTTCAACACATAAAACCATGCTATCAGCACACTTTCTGACACATAAATCCTGCGCAAAGATACACTTTTCAACACATAACACCAAAATTCCGCTGCCTTTTCTTTGACACATTAAGACAATTTAACCTCAAAAGCAGAAATCTGGGCTCTAATGGAGCCACTCCAAAACTGCGCTAAAATAAGTATTTATATGTATTCTTATGTTAATTTAGGTGTCGCATTGGTACCAATGCGACACCTTGAACATAGGAAGTAGACACATGAACATAGGAATGCGACACCTAGTTTCGAAAAAAAATGCTATATTTGCAGCACAATTCAAACTCATGACATCGTTCATTTAAAAACTATCATTTATGAAAGATAAAAGACTCTTCAACAGCCGGCTCATCCACTGGCTCCTGTTTCTGTGCCTCAGCATCGTCTTCCTGCTCTTCATGCATCTAGCCCTGCACTAGGCATGCAGATTCACCAACTGGAAATAATCATAATAATATGGTGATGAAACGAATTTAAGAAGACAAAATGCCTAGTTACGGCAAGATATTGCCCTGGAAAGGGGCAACTTCCTGCTATAACTAGGCTATATTCGCTGAATAGCCATTAACCCACATAAGTTAAGGCTACACGCCCTTGATATATAAAGTTTCTTATTCTTTTTCCTTGTAGAAAATCTTGTTGGCACCACTGGTAATCTTCAGCGCCTCAGGATGCTCCTCTATGAAACTGTTGATGTGGCGAACACGCTTCTCTTCCAGAATCTCATCCACGGCAATGAGAATGCCCGTCTCCTCTACATCACCGAAACCATAGTTGATGGCGGTGCCGAAAAGCTTCATGGTAGGACTCAGATTCATATACGCATTCACCAACGGAGGAATGTTGAAGCCCAACTCTCTGATTTCACGATTCAAGATGCGATAATCAGCACGGAAATCATCCTCGGTGAAAATCTTCTCCATCTCGCTCTCAGGAGTCTCCAACTTCAATGGCTTCATCGGAATCACCAGGTTCTCCTTGTCATCAAAATGCTTCTTGAGGAAGTAGAGAATCATGTCGCGACCACGACGGATATAAGATGGATACATCGTCATCTTGCCAAAGAAATACTTCACCTCTGGGTAAAGCACAGTCAGGGCACCCAAGCCATCCCAGAGATTATCCAGAGCAAAGATGCTCTTGCTGTTCTTGCGAACATTCTGATACTCAATAGAAACGAACGAACGGCCCAGCTCCACGGTGTAAGGCATGTAATCCTTCAGGAACTTGTCGGAGAAATGGAACATGTGGCTGGTGGCGAGCTTTGGCTGGCCCTTCTCGTCGAGCTGCCAGTCCCTGCCCAGCAGATAACGGTAACCACCGATAATCTCGTTGGCCTCCGGATTCCAGACGATGAGCTGCTTATAGCAGTTGTCGCCAAAGTCGAATTCGTCAAGATCCATCGATTTCCCGGTTCCACCGCCAGCCTCACGGAAAGCGATTTCACGAAGGCGCCCAATCTCCTTCAATACATTTGGCGAGTCATTTGCCGTAACGATGTAAATCTCGTTATGGCTCTTATTGGTCATGCGAAGCTGCTTGTCGGGAGTTAACTCGCTCTTCAGCAGCTCGCGGTCAATCGGTTGGATGATTTCTTCTTCCATACTACTCTATCTCTATATAAAAACTATATTCTATAAATCTATATTATGCTTTACGATGCTTATAATGCTTTGCTTATAATGCTTTGTTATAATTCGTAGACCTTATCTTTCACATACTGTGCCCACTCGGTGGCCGACTTACTATGGTCGAAGGTCTGCCAAGGAATCGGTTTGCCGATGGCGATGCGGAAATGCTTGCCCACGTTCTTGTACATCTCGTCTACCAGGAAAAGCATGGCGAGATTGAACGGCAGATGCTTGTCGCTGAAGCGGGCGATGCGATAGAATCGCTCTGAGTTGCGTCCGCCAAAGTGGATAGGCACCACGTCGCGCTGATACTCCACGCTCTTGGAAACGAAAGTCTTCTTCCAAGGCAGGTCGCGGATGCTGCCGTCTGGCTGCTTGCGGCTGTTCAGGCCAGCAGGGAACATGAGCATGTGGTTGTCGCTTTGGAAACCTGCCTCCACCATGCGCGGGAAGTCACGGCTCTGGCGGCCGGTCTTGTTGATGCCGATGCTTACAGGCTTGAGTCCCGGAAGATTGAGCAGAAGGTCGTTTACCAGATAGCGGAACTTGCCGTCATAATGCTTTCCGATGATGGAGCCCAGGCACACGCCGTCCTGTCCGCCCAGCGGATGATTAGACACGAAGGTATAGAGCTTTCCGTCGTTCTTATCCGGCAGATTCTCCAAGCCCACAATCTCTACATCCATCTTCAGATAGCGCACGCATTCGGTGAGCCACTCTGTACCGGAAAGGCCACGACTTTCCCACAAGAACTTGTTGACCTCGTCCTCGTGAATGATTTTCTTAAGCCAAGAAACCAGGAAACCCGGCACATACTTCGCCTTGCTTCCCATCTTGCTCTTCAGTATCTTTTCTATATCTATCGTTTTCTCAATTGAAGCACTCATGTTCATTAAAACTTATAAGTACGTGCAAAATTAGTTCTTCTTTTTTAAATACGAGTCATTTTTTCCAAAAAAATATCATTTTTGCCTAAATTTCCTATAAAATAGCATCATTCGTGCAGAAATCAAGACAAAAAACAGCGTTTTCGGAGTTTCCGTGACATTCGGGTTCAGCAGAGCCCAAAAGGCGGGAAAACAACTTTTTTATAGCCGTTTTTAAAATTTTGCACGGAAAAGTAGCAGTTTGTGGGGAATTTTATGTACCTTTGAACCCGAATTCCTATAAATAGGTACATACGTGTGGTAAATAGGTACATGCACGTGGAAGGAATGAGTTAAAAATAAGAAACTTATAAAGAAAAAAGAAGAAAAGACAATATGATCAAGACAGCAGAAACATACCACGTACCCGTTCTCCTGAAAGAGAGCGTTGACGGACTGAATATCCAGCCAGGCGGCATCTATGTAGATGTTACCTTCGGCGGTGGCGGACACTCCAGGGAGATACTCTCCCGACTCAGCGAGGGCGCACACCTGTATAGCTTCGACCAGGATGCCGACGCCGAACGCAACGTGGTGGCGAATCCTGACTTCACCTTCGTCTGCTCCAACTTCAGATACCTGAAAAACTGGATGCGATACTATGGCGTTGACGGACTCGACGGTCTGCTTGCCGACCTCGGCGTATCGAGCCATCACTTCGACGACGAGACCCGCGGCTTCTCGTTCCGCTTCGACTCGCCGCTCGACATGCGCATGAACAAGAGAGCCGGAAAGACTGCTGCCGACATCGTGAACGAATATGAGGAAGAAGCCCTTGCCGACATCTTCTACCTCTACGGCGAGCTGAAGAATTCGCGCCGCATCGCCTCTGCCCTGGTCAAGGCGAGAGCCGCAAGCCCCATCAAGACCACCAAGGACTTCATGGCAGCCGTGGAACCCCTCTTCAAGCGCGAGCGAGAGAAGAAGGAGATGGCCAAGCTCTTCCAGGCGCTGCGCATAGAGGTGAACCACGAGATGGATGCCCTGAAAGAGATGCTCCGATCTGCCACCGAACTGCTGAAGCCGGGAGGCAGACTATCGGTAATCACCTACCACTCGCTGGAAGACCGCATCGTGAAGAACATGATGAAGGCGGGCAATCCGGAAGGAAAGATAGAACAGGACTTCTTCGGAAGAATAGAAACTCCGTTCAAGCTCGTGAACAACAAGGTAATCATTCCTGATGCCGACGAACAGGAGAGAAACCCGAGAAGCAGAAGTGCTAAACTTAGAATAGCAGAAAAGAAATAAGAAAATGGAAGAAAAAAAGGAAAAACAGATAGTAAACAGCCAGGCAGAAGGAACTGCTCCTGAAGAGCCAGCCAAGACAGCTACCCCAAAAGGCTCGGCAAAGGCAGATGCCTCAAAAGAGCCAGCCAAGGCTGCTGCACCCGAAGAGTCGCTCAAGGCTGCTTTAGCCAAGCAGGCCATTGAAGAGGAGGCTTCAGGATCGGCAAGCTTCACCCTGCGCAAGATTCTGGGTGGCGACATCCTCACCGCCCAGATCATACGCAAGCAGATATGGCTGTTTGTGCTCATCGTGTTTTTCGTCATCATCTACATATCCAACCGATACAGCATCCAAAAGGACCTTATCGAGCTGGACCAACTGCAAAAAGAGCTGCAAGACACCAAGTACAAGGCTTTGTCTACCAGCAGCCAGATAACAGAAAAGAGTCGTGAGAGCAATGTGCTCGACGTGCTGAAGCACAGCAAAGACAGCATCCTGCACATCGCCACCCAGCCTCCTTACATCATTAACGTACCCGAAGAATGAGCAAGTTTGAACATAAGAAAGTAATGCCCCGCTACAGCGCCATCGCCATCATCATGACCCTGATAGCGGCTGCCATCGTGGGCAAGGCATTCTACATCATGACTGCCAAGCACGACTACTGGATGAAGGTTGCCGAGCGACAGAAGAAAGATTCCGTGACCGTGAAGCCTAACCGAGGCAACATCCTGAGCTGCGCCGGTCAGCTGATGGCGAGTTCGCTGCCTGAGTTCAAGGTATTCATGGACTTCCAGGCATTGTCTACCGCCAAGAACGACTCGCTGTGGGATGTGAAGCAGGATTCCATCTGCCAGGGTCTGCACAAGATATTCCCGGAGAAGAGCGCTGAGGAATTCAAGCGCCATCTCATAGAGGGACGAGGCAAGAAGAGCCGCCACTGGGCAATATACAGCAGCCGCATCGACTACAACACCTTCACCGAGGTGAAGAGTCTGCCGGTGTTCCGCATGTCGCCCTACAAGAGCGGTTTCCACTGGGAGGAATATAATGCCCGCACCCGTACCTACGGTTCGCTTGCCGGACGTACCATCGGAGCCATGTTCGGTGCCAAGGATACCGCCCGCTTCGGACTGGAGCTGAGCTACGACTCCATCCTGCGCGGAACCAACGGTATCGTGCATCGCCGCAAGGTGCGCAACAAGTTCCTCGACATCACCGATACCCCTCCTATCGACGGAGCGGACATCGTGACCACCATCGACGTGAGCATGCAGGATCTTGCCGAACGTTCGCTCATCGAAGAGCTGAAGGAAATCAACGCCAACGTGGGTGTAGCCATCGTGATGGATGTGCCTACCGGCGACATCAAGGCCATCGTGAACATGGAGAAATGTTTCGACGGAGAATACAGAGAGATTCACAACCATGCCGTGAGCGACCTGCTGGAGCCGGGTTCCGTGTTCAAGCCAGCCTCGCTGCTCGTGGCCCTGGACGACGGCGTGGTGGATACCACCTACCATGTGGAGACGGGCTGCGGCGTATGGCAGATGTATGGCAGAGACATGAAGGACCACAACTGGCGCAAGGGCGGATATGGCATGCTGAGCTTTGCCCAGACCCTGTGGTACAGTTCCAACATCGGTGTGAGCCGCATCATCGACGACCATTACCGGAACAACCCGGAGAAATTCGTGAAGGGCATCTACCGCACCGGTCTGCACGACGACCTGAAGATTCCGCTGATGGGTGCTACCCCGGCAAGAATCCGCATGCCGCACAAGAACAGCCACGGACAGTATGACAACTGGGCTAAGACTTCGCTGCCATGGATGAGTATCGGATATGAGACGCAGGTGCCACCTATCTCTACCCTCACCTTCTACAACACCATCGCCAACAACGGCAAGATGATGCGCCCTAGATTCGTGAGCAAGGTGGTGAAGAACGGAGAAACCATCATGGAATTCCCGCCAGAGGTGATGCGCCCGCAGATAGCCAAGGAGAAGAGCATCAAGGAGTTGCAGACCATCCTGGAACAGGTGGTGAGCGTGGGACTCGGAAAGAAAGCTGGTTCGCCTAACTTCAAGGTTGCCGGAAAGACGGGTACGGCACAGGTATCAAAGGGTGCCGGCGGATACAAGAACGGCGGAACCAACTATCTGGTCAGCTTTGCCGGCTACTTCCCAGCCGACAATCCGCGCTACAGCTGCATCGTCTGCATCCAGAAATCGGGCTTGCCTGCTTCGGGAGGAAGCATGAGCGGAAAGGTGTTCCACGACATCGCCGAAGGCATCATGGCGCAGAGCCTGAAACTCGACGTGAAGGACGCCAAGGATTCAGCTTCCATCTTCGTGCCTGACGTGAAGAACGGCAACGTGCTTGCCGCCGACTATGTGCTCACCCACCTGGGCATCAAGACCAATACCAACTGGGGCGGCAGCTATGCCAACGGCAACCCTATCTGGGGTAAGGCAGAACGTTCAGGAAGCCGAAGCATCCGACTCATCAGAGAGAAGCAATACGGCAAGAGCACCGTGCCTGACGTGACGGGCATGGGCGCAAGAGACGCCATCTTCAACATGGAGAGCCGAGGCATCAAGACCCAGATAGTGGGCAGAGGAAAGGTAACCAAGCAAAGTCTGGTTCCCGGAACTCCGGTCAAGAAGGGAGCCGTATGCTCCCTTGAGCTCAACTAAACCAGAGCAGGACTCAACTCTAGATAGCATCCAGAGTTGAGTTCAGCGCCCTATATATAATAAGGTGTAAGTCTCTATATATAATAAGGTGTAAATTTATAAAAAACAATTATATGAAGTTACAAGAATTACTCAAAAACATCGAGCCGATTCAGATTATCGGCGATGCAGATGTAGAGGTATCGGGCATCAACATCGATTCCCGAAAGATTAAGGAAGGTCACCTGTTCGTCGCCATGAAGGGCACACAGGTTGACGGCCACAAGTTTATCCCAAAGGCATTGGAACTGGGCGCAAAATCGGTTTTGTGCGAGGACTTGCCTGAGGAGAAGGTTGAGGGCGTAACTTACATTCAGGTAGCATCTACAGAGGATGCTGTAGGCAAGGTGGCAACCCTTTTCTATGGCGACCCATCCAGAAAACTGAAGTTGGTTGGCGTAACTGGTACCAATGGCAAGACCACCATCGCTACCTTATTATATAATATGTTCCGCAAGTTCGGACACAAGTGCGGTTTGCTCTCCACCGTGTGCAACTACATTGAGGACGAGGCGATTCCTGCCGACCATACCACTCCAGACCCTATAGAGCTGAACATGCTGCTGGGCAAGATGGTAGAAGCTGGCTGCGAGTATGCCTTCATGGAGTGCTCTTCGCACGCCATCGCACAGAAGCGTATCGGCGGATTGCAGTTTGCCGGCGGATTGTTTACCAACCTGACCCGCGACCATCTGGATTATCACAAGACCTTCGAGAACTACCGCAACGCCAAGAAGGCATTCTTCGACGGACTGCCTAAGACAGCCTTCGCCATCACCAATGCCGACGACAAGAACGGCATGATTATGGTGCAGAACACCAAGGCTACCGTGAAGACCTACTCTACCCGCTCTATGGCGGACTTCAAGGCAAGAATCCTGGAGTGTCACTTCGGCGGCATGTATCTGGAAGTAGACGGCAGAGAAGTGGGCGTACAGTTTATCGGCAAGTTCAACGTGAGCAACCTGCTCGCCGTATACGGTGCAGCCGTGATGCTGGGCAAGAAGCCGGAGGATGTGCTCGTAGTGATGAGCACCCTTCACAGCGTTAACGGAAGACTGGAACCAATCCAGTCGCCAGAGGGCTATACTGCCATCGTAGACTATGCGCATACGCCAGATGCCCTGGAGAACGTATTGAACGCCATCCACGAAGTGCTCGACGGCAAGGGCGGCGAAGTAATTACCGTATGCGGAGCCGGCGGCAACCGCGACAAGGGCAAGCGCCCGCTGATGGCACAGGAGGCTGTAAAGCAGAGCGATAAGGTAATCATCACCAGCGACAACCCACGCTTTGAGGAGCCACAGGACATCATCAACGACATGCTTGCCGGACTCAACGCCCAGCAGATGAAGAAGGTGATCAGCATCGTAGACCGCAAGGAAGCCATCCGCACAGCCTGCATGCTGGCAAAGAAGGGCGACGTGATTCTCGTAGCCGGAAAGGGACATGAAGACTATCAGGAGATTAAGGGCGTGAAGCACCACTTTGACGACAAAGAGGTGATACGCGACATCTTCGGCATTCCACAGAAGTAAAACAAAGAAAAAGAAGAAAAATGTTATATTATCTCTTTAGATTTTTAGAGCAGTGGGGCATCTCAGGCTCTCACATGTGGGGTTACATCTCGTTCCGAGCCCTGCTCGCATTGATATTGTCACTCGTTATCTCAGCATGGTTTGGCGAGAAATTCATCAAGTATCTCAAAAACAAGCAAATCACTGAGACCCAGCGCGATGCCAGCATCGACCCGTTTGGAGTGAAGAAGATTGGCGTGCCTTCTATGGGTGGTGTCATCATCATCCTTGCTATCCTCGTTCCGGTGATTCTGCTGGGACGTCTGCGCAACATCTATCTCATCCTGATGATCATCACCACCGTATGGCTGGGTTTCCTGGGCGGCATGGACGACTTCATCAAGATTTTCAAGCGCGACAAGGAAGGCTTGAAGGGTAAGTACAAGATTGTGGGACAGGTGGGCATCGGTCTCATCGTGGGTCTGGTGCTCTGGGCTTCGCCTGACGTGAAGATGAACGAGAACCTCGCCATCGAACGCCAGGGACAGGAGACCGTGGTGAAACACCGCGCAGAAGCAAGGAAATCGCTGAAGACTACGATTCCATTCTTCAAGGGTCACAACCTGGATTACTCCAACATTACCAGCTTCTGCGGCAAATACAAGGTGGCAGCAGGCTGGATTCTCTTCGTGATTATGACCATCTTTGTGGTGACAGCCGTTTCAAACGGAGCCAACCTCAACGATGGTATGGACGGCATGTGTGCCGGCAACTCCGCCATCATAGGTGTGGCACTAGGCATACTTGCGTATGTGTCGTCGCACATCGAGTTTGCCGCCTACCTCAACATCATGTATATCCCTGGTTCAGAGGAGCTGGTGGTATTCTTCTGCGCCTTCATCGGAGCGCTCATCGGTTTCCTCTGGTACAACGCCTACCCAGCCCAGGTGTTCATGGGCGACACGGGTTCGCTGACCATCGGCGGCATCATCGCCGTGGGTGCCATCATCATCCACAAGGAGCTGATGCTGCCTATCCTCTGCGGTATCTTCTTCGTAGAGAGCCTCAGCGTGATGATGCAGGTTTACTACTACAAGCTGGGCAAGCGCAGGGGCATCAAGCAGCGCATCTTCAAGCGCACGCCTATCCACGACAACTTCCGCACACAGGATAGTCAGCTGGACCCTGAGTGCAAGTACTTGTGGAAGAAGCCTCGCAACTGCTACCACGAGTCGAAGATTACCATCCGCTTCTGGATTGTAACCATCATCCTGGCGGCATTGACCATCATCACATTGAAGATTAGATAAAACACAGGCTCTTTTCCAGCCTGATTAGACAAGAATAAGACAATGAGCAAAATTGTAATTTTAGGAGCCGGCGAGAGCGGCGCAGGTGCTGCCGTGCTGGCTAAGAAGGAGGGATTCGAGGTCTTCGTATCAGACATGTCGAAGATCAAGGATAACTACAAGAAGTTGATGGATGACCACAACATTGAATGGGAAGAGGGTCACCACACAGAAGAGAAGATCTTAGACGCCGACGAAGTCATCAAGAGCCCGGGCATCCCTAAGGAGGCACCTATGGTTCAGAAACTGATGGCGAAGGGCACTCCTATCATCAGCGAAATAGAGTTTGCAGGCCGCTATACCGACGCCAAGATGATCTGCATCACGGGCAGCAACGGCAAGACTACCACCACCTCGCTGATTTACCACATCATCAAGTCGGCGGGCTACGATGTAGGTCTGGCGGGCAACATCGGAAAGAGTCTGGCGCTGCAGGTGGCAGAAACTCCTCATAAATACTACGTCATCGAGCTGAGCAGTTTCCAACTCGACAACATGTATGAGTTCCGTGCCAACGTGGCTATCCTGCTCAACATCACCCCTGACCATCTGGACCGCTATGAGTTCAAGATGCAGAACTATACCGATGCCAAGATGCGCATCACCCAGAACCAGACAGAGGAAGACAGCTTCATCTTCTGGAACGACGACCCTATCGTGAAGAAGGAACTGGAGAAGTATGACCTCAAGTCACACCTCTGCCCTTTTTCAGAATTCAACGAGGAAGGATGCGTGGGCTTCATCGAGGATGGCAAGTATAAGCTCAACTTCCCATCAGCCTTCGAGATGCCACAGGCAGACATGAGTCTGCGCGGCAAGCACAATATCTACAACAGTCTGGCTGCCGGTCTTGCCTGCAACATCGTGGGCATCGACCACGAGACCCTGCACAAGGGTCTGAGCGATTTCCCTGGCGTAGAACACCGTCTGGAGAAGGTGGGCAAGTTCAAGGGCGTTTACTATGTGAACGACTCAAAGGCTACCAACGTGGATGCCTGCTGGTATGCGCTGGAAAGCATGACCACCCCTACCATCCTCATCATCGGCGGTAAGGACAAGGGCAACGACTACAACCAGATCAAGGACCTGGTGAAGGAGAAATGCGCAGGTATCGTATATCTGGGAGCTGACAATCAGAAGTTGCACGACAACTTCGACGCCCTGGGCATCCCTGTGCGCGACACCCACAGCATGAAAGACTGCGTGGCAGCCTGCCAGGAACTGGCAAAGCCAGGCGACACCGTATTGCTGAGCCCATGCTGCGCCAGCTTCGACCTGTTTAAGAACATGGAAGACAGAGGCGAGCAGTTCAAGGCATTGGCAAGAGCCATCGGAGAATAAAAAAACGAGGAGTTAAGGAACCAGGCATCCCTGACCTTAACTCCTTCACTTTCAAAATAGATAGAAAAGAAATGAACAATAAAACCATAGGCAACATATTCAAGGGAGACAAGGTAATCTGGATGGTTTTCTTCTTTCTCTGCATGATCAGTATCGTGGAGGTGTATTCCGCCTCCAGCTCCCTGTCGTACAAGAGCGGCAACTTCATGGCACCTGTACTCAGGCACATCGGCTTGCTGGGATTGGGCTTGATTACCATGATATGTATGCTCAAGGTTAAGTGCAAGTACTTCAAGATAGTAACTCCTTTCGTCTTGCTCCCGTCGCTCGGACTGCTCGTCTGGGTGCTGGTAGCCGGACAGTCAACCAATGGTGCATCCCGATGGATCAACTTCATCGGCATCCAGTTTCAGCCATCCGAGATAGCCAAGGGAGCGGTGGTGCTGGCTGTGGCACAGATTCTGAGTGCCATGCAGACACCCAACGGAGCCGACCGTAGAGCATTCAAATACGTTCTGACGGCTTGCAGCATGTTTGTTTTCCTCATCTGTCTGGAAAACCTGTCAACCGCCATGCTTCTATGTATCACCATCTTATGCATGATGATCATAGGCAGGGTACCGATGAGTCAGATAGGCAAGTTGGTGGGTACAGCCCTGATAGGCATCTGCCTCATCTTTGCCGCCGTCATGATAGTAGGTCAGGACAAGGGAGAGACGGCGCAGAAACCGGAAAATACCTTGACGGAAAACGTGAACGAGGAGAAAGAGGCACCGGGAAAAATAGAGAAGATGTTCCACCGCGCCGACACCTGGAAGGCACGTATCGACAAGTTTCTGAATTCCAAGCCAGTGGCACCGGAAGACGTAGACCTTGACAAGGATGCCCAGGTGGCACATGCCAACATCGCCATCGCCTCATCCAACATCGTAGGAAAGGGTCCGGGCAACTCCGTGGAGCGCGACTTCCTGTCGCAGGCATTCTCCGACTTCATCTATGCCATCATCATCGAAGAGATGGGCATCTGGGGAGCCGTGTTCGTAGCCATGCTCTACATCATCCTGCTGTTCAGAGCCGGCAAGATAGCCAACCGCTGCGAGAACACATTCCCGGCGTTCCTCTGCATGGGTCTTGCCATCATGCTCGTGGTGCAGGCATTGTTCAACATGGCAGTGGCTGTGGGCCTGGCTCCGGTGACCGGTCAGCCGCTTCCGCTCATCAGTCGAGGCGGTACTTCAACCATCATCAACTGTCTCTATCTGGGAATCATATTAAGCATCAGTAGAACAGCAAAAAAGAAAGATTTGCCTCAAAATGAAGCAAATATTGACAAATTTGCTGCTGCATAACAAAAGACTATCTAAAATTAGGTAAAAAATGCCATTAAATGGATTTTTTTGCTTACCTTTGCGTTGGATTTATTGACCCTATGGGTCAGAAACAAGAATGGACATGGACAATGAATTAAGAATCATCATAAGTGGAGGCGGTACAGGCGGTCATATATTCCCTGCCGTATCCATCGCAAACGCCATCAAGGCAAAGCGCCCTGATGCCAAGATTTTGTTTGTAGGAGCACTCGGCAGAATGGAAATGCAGCGTGTCCCTGCAGCAGGTTATGAAATCAAAGGATTGCCTATCTGCGGTTTTGACAGAAAGCACCTGCTCAAGAACATCGCCGTACTCTTCAAGATATGGAAGAGCCAGCACATGGCAAAGAGCATCATCAGGAATTTCAAGCCGATGGCGGCTGTAGGCGTGGGCGGATATGCCAGCGGACCTACACTCAACGTTTGCGCCAGCAAAGGTATTCCTTGCCTCATCCAGGAACAGAACTCATACGCAGGTGTGACCAACAAGCTCCTGGCAAAGAAGGCAGAAAAAATATGCGTGGCTTACGAAGGAATGGAACGTTTCTTCCCAGCCGACAAGATTATCATGACGGGAAACCCAGTACGACAGAACGTGCTGGAGACTACCATCACCAAGGAAGAGGCAAGAAAGCAGTTTGGACTCGACCCTGAAAAGAAAACCATCCTGCTCGTGGGCGGAAGCCTCGGAGCAAGAACCATCAACGAGAGCGTGCTGCAGCACCTGGACCTGGTGAAGGAAAGCGGCGTACAGTTTATCTGGCAGACGGGTAAGTACTACAACGCAGCCATCATGGAGCAGATGAAAGGCAAGGAATTGCCTATGCTCAAGGTTACCGACTTCATCGGCGACATGGGTGCAGCCTACAAGGCAGCCGACCTGGTTATCAGCCGTGCCGGTGCCAGCAGCATCAGCGAGTTCTGCCTCATCGGCAAGCCAGTAATTCTGGTTCCTAGCCCTAACGTGGCAGAAGACCACCAGACCAAGAACGCCATGGCGCTGGTGAACAAGGACGCTGCCATCTACGTGAAGGATGCCGAGGCTCCAGAGGTATTGCTGAAAAAGGCAGTAGATACAGTGAAGGACGAAGCGAAGCTCGCCTCACTCTATGAGAACATCAAGAAATTAGGTTTAAAGAACTCTGCCGACGTCATCGCCGACGAAGTCATCAAATTAGCAACAAAGTAATGGAAATCAAAGATATCAAAGCAGTTTATTTTGTAGGCGCCGGCGGTATCGGCATGAGCGCCATCGCCAGATACTTCCTCAGCAAGAAGTTGGTAGTAGCAGGATACGACAAGACTCCTTCCAAGCTCACCCATGAGCTGGAGAAAGAGGGCATGCTCATCCACTACGAGGAGAACGTAGACCTCATCCCTGAGGCCTGCAAGGATGCCAAGAGCACCCTGGTGATTTACACACCAGCTATCCCAGCAGAGCACAAGGAGCTGGTTTTCTTCCATGAAAACGGCTTCACCATCGAGAAGCGTGCTCAGGTACTGGGCACACTGACCCGTACACACAAGGGCTTGTGCGTAGCCGGCACACACGGCAAGACTTCAACATCTACCATGTGCGCCCACATCATGCACCAGAGCCATGTAGATTGCAATGCCTTCCTGGGTGGTATTTCCAAGAATTACGGCACCAACTACATCCTCTCTGACAAGAGCGACTACGTAGTAATCGAGGCAGATGAGTTCGACCGCAGCTTCCACTGGTTGCGTCCATGGATGAGCGTCATCACATCTACCGACCCAGACCACCTCGACATCTACGGCACCAAGGAGGCTTATCTGGAAAGCTTCCGACACTACACAGAATTGATCCAGTCGGGCGGTGCCCTCATCATCCACAAAGACCTGGAGATGAAGCAGCACGTGCAGGACGGCGTCAAGATATACGAATACAGCCAGGACGAAGGCGACTTCCACGCTGAGAACATCAAGATAGAGAATGGCGGAATCACATTCGACTTCATCTCTCCTATCGAGAACGTTACAGGCATAGAACTCGGACAGCCTGTGCCAATCAACATCACCAACGGTGTAGCTGCAATGGCAATGGCACAGTTGAATGGCTGCACAGCCGATGAGCTCCGCAACGGAATGAAGACATACGGAGGTGTGGACCGCCGCTTCGACTTCAAAATCAAGAACGACAAGCTCGTATTCCTCTCCGACTACGCTCATCACCCAAAAGAGATTTACCAGAGTGCGAAGAGCATCCGTGAGCTGTACAAAGATCGCAAGATTACTGCCATCTTCCAGCCACATCTCTATACCCGCACCCGTGACTTCTACAAGGACTTTGCCAACAGCTTGAGTCTTCTCGATGAAGTCATCCTCTGCGACATCTATCCAGCCCGTGAGCAGCCTATTCCAGGTGTAACCTCCAAGCTCATCTACGACAACCTGAAGCCAGGCGTGGAGAAGAGCATGATACACAAGGAAGACGTACTCGACCTGGTAAAGAACCGAGACTTCGACGTACTCGTCATCCTGGGAGCCGGCGACCTGGACAACTATGTTCCTCAAATAACAGAAATATTAGAAAAGAAGTAAATGCATATCAATTGGCAGAAAACCATCATCATCACCCTGGACGTGGCATTGGTCACCTACCTGGGTTTCGCTTTCACCAAGTTTAACAAACCTGATGAAAAGAACCTGGTGTGCACCAAGGTGAACATCAACATACAGGATGAGATGACCAATGGCTTTCTGAATGCAAAGGAAATCAAGAAGAGACTGGAGATGAAGAAGCTCTACCCCCTGGAGAAGCCACTCAGCCAAGTGAACTCCAGGATGATAGAAGAGGCGCTGAAGACCAGTCCCTTCGTGAAGACCGCAGAATGCTACAAGACCCAGGAGGGTCTGGTAGATATCTATCTCACCCAGCGCATGCCAATTGTTAGAATCAAGAGCATCAACAACGAGGACTACTATGTAGATGATCATTATCAGATTATGCCGAACACCAACTATACGAGCGACATCATCATCGCCACGGGCAACATCAACAAATGGTACGCCCAGAAGTATATCTCACTGGTGAGCAAGACTCTGATGACGAACAATCTTTGGAGAAATCAGATTGAGCAGATCAACGTACTGCCCAACAGGGGCATCGAACTAGTTCCCCGGGTAGGAAACCACATTATATATATAGGTAACCTGCCCGAGAGCAACATCATCAGCAAAAGAGAAAAGGACGTAGAAACGTTCATCAACAAAAAGATGGACCGATTAGAGAAATTCTACAAATATGGACTATCTCAGGCTGGCTGGAACAAATACTCATACATCAATATCGAGTTTGACAACCAGATTATTTGCAAAAAGCATCATAACAGCTAATTTAAGGTTAAATAGAAACAGAAAAAGATAATATATAAGGACTATGCCAAAGGAATTTATTGTAGCTATCGAGCTTGGCTCATCTAAGATGACAGGTATAGCAGGTCAGAAGAATTTGGACGGCAGCATCACCGTACTTGCTGTCGTTCAGGAGAATTCATCTTCTTGCATCAGAAAGGGTGTTATCTATAACATCGACAAGACGGGGCAGTGCCTCATCAGCATCATCAAGAAGTTGAAGAATATTCTCCAGCAAGACATCACCCAGGTATACGTGGGTGTAGGCGGCAGATCTATCAGAAGTCTGAAAAACGTCATCGTGAAGGATCTGCCTGGAGCTTCCATCATCTCGCAAGACATGATCAACGAGCTCATGGACATCAACCGCAACATGACGTATCCAGACCAGGAGATTCTGGATGCAGCAACCCAGGAATACAAGATAGACAACCAGTATCAGATAGACCCTGTAGGCATACAGTGCAACCATCTGGAGGGTATCTTCCTGAACATACTCTGGCGCAAGAACTTCTACAACAACATCAACACTTGCTTCGAAAACGCCAATATCTCTATTGCAGAGATGTACTTGGCTCCTTTGGCTATGGCAGACAGTGTCCTTACTGACTCTGAGAAGCGCGCAGGATGTATGCTCGTAGATTTGGGTGCTGATACAACGACCGTATCCGTATATTATAAAGGTATATTGCGCCATCTCTCTGTCATTCCATTGGGCGGCAACAACATCACCAAGGATCTGACTTGCCTGCAGCTTGAGGAAGCTGACGCAGAGAAGATGAAACTGAAATACGCCAAGGCATACACCGACATCGCCAATATGGACCAGGCACTTCTCTATCCTGTAGATAAGGACAGAAGCGTGGAGAGCAAGAAGTTTATCGAAATCGTAGAGGCTCGCGTTGAGGAAATCGTGGAGAATGCCTGGTTCCAGGTTCCTGCGGAATTCTCAGACAAGCTGATGGGCGGTATCGTATTGACCGGTGGTGGCAGCAACATGCCGGAAATCGACAAGGTATTCAAGAACCATACCCATATCGACAAGGTGCGCATTGCCAAGTTCGTTACCCAGACCATCAATTCGAAGGACCAGAAGATCAACAGCCGCAACGGTATGATGAACACCATCCTGGGACTCCTGGCCAAGGGCGACATGAACTGTGCCGGCAACGAATTCGGACAGGATCTCTTCGACAATCTCGATAACCACACTTCTACCGTTGATACCCACAGAACTACACGCAACCCTAACGACACCACAGGTTTGGGCGTAGTTCAGACAGAGGAAATCAAGAAGAAGGCAGAGGAAGAGGCTCGCCGAAAGAAAGAACAGGAGGAAGAGGAAGCAAGACGCCTGGCTGAGATTGAAGCCGAGGAAGAAGCTAAGCGCCGAAAGGAGAACAGCCTCGTCCACAAGTTTATGAGAGGATTCAAGAAATTCGTCAAGGATACCATCTCAGAGGAAGAATAAGAAAGAATAACATTTTAGAATTATACTATTATGCTAGATAACGGAAATACTCCACATATTCTGGACTTTGGAGAGCCAGAAAAAGAAAACAGCATCATCAAGGTGATTGGTGTGGGCGGTGGTGGCGGTAACGCCGTAAACCACATGTATCGTGAGGGCATCCACGACGTAAGCTTCGTATTGTGCAACACGGACAATCAGGCACTCAACGATTCTCCTGTACCTGTCCACCTGCAGTTGGGTAAGGAAGGATTGGGAGCCGGCAACAAGCCTGCCAAGGCACGTCAGGCTGCCGAGGAAACCCTGGAAGAAATCAAGCACATGCTCAACGACGGAACCAAGATGGCTTTCATCACCGCAGGTATGGGTGGTGGTACCGGTACTGGTGCTGCCCCTGTCATTGCCCGCGTGAGCAAGGAACTGGGTATCCTTACCGTAGGTATCGTTACCATCCCATTCCGCTTCGAAGGTCCTAAGAAGATAGACCAGGCGCTGGACGGCGTTGAGGAAATGTCAAAGCACGTTGATGCCTTGCTGGTTATCAACAACGAGCGACTTCGCCAGATTTATCCTGACCTCGCCGTACTCGATGCATTCGGCAAGGCAGATGATACCCTGAGCGTAGCTGCCAAGAGTATCGCAGAAATCATCACCGTCCACGGACTCATCAACCTCGACTTCAACGACGTGAAGACCGTATTGAAGGATGGTGGCGTTGCCATCATGAGTACAGGATACGGTGAGGGCGAAGGTCGTGTGAAGAAGGCCATCGAAGATGCCTTGAATTCACCATTGCTCAACGACAACGACGTATTCAACTCTAAGAAGATTCTGCTGAGCATCGCATTCGCCAGCGAGAAGAAGGACAACCCTGGTTTGACCATGGATGAGATGAACGACGTGAACGACTTCATGGAGAAATTCGGCGAGGACTTCGAGCTGAAGTGGGGACTTGCCATCGACCCAGAGCTGGGCAGCCGAGTAAAGGTAACCGTACTGGCTACCGGTTTCGGACTCGAAGACGTGGAGGGCATGAACCGCCACATCAAGAAGCATACGGAGGAGGAAGCCCGCCGCATGGCAGAAGAGGAAGAGACAAGAGCCGAGCGCCAGAACCGAAGAGAGCGCTACTATGGTTCAGACGGCAACTCTACCCAGTATAAGCGTCATCCACACATCTTCCTGTTCCGTCCTGAGGATCTGGACAACGAGGATGTAATCCTGCAGGTAGAGAATACTCCTACCTTCAAGCGTACACGCCAGACACTGGAAGACATCCGCAACCTGGCTTCAGGCAATGTGGAGGTGGAAGAGGCTAAGAAAAAAGACGATAACGACTCCATTCAGGGAGTTATCAGCTTCGCCTAACTGCCCCTTCACATGAAGCCTCCCTCCTCATCCCCTTGCCACGAGGAAAGGGGAAGAGAAAATGGGGGAAAGACTAGGCAAAGAGTTCCTTCAGAACAGAAAAGCTTTTCAGTTCCGGGAATCCCGGAACATGAATCTTATAATATTGCAATATCACCTCTATACAGCGATTCCG
Organism: uncultured Prevotella sp.; assembly: GCA_934216735.1. Taxonomy (GTDB): domain Bacteria; phylum Bacteroidota; class Bacteroidia; order Bacteroidales; family Bacteroidaceae; genus Prevotella. The sequence continues at coordinate 8,867 of CAKQCH010000009.1, read as the reverse complement.
ATCCATTCGGGACATTGTATAGAGGTGCATTGTTTCATAGCTCAACCTGAACAGGCTCACCATACGCAGGGAATCCTCCTTATTTAAATAATGTGTATGCGTAGGCACGAAGGAAACAAAGCGACCCTCCTCTAAGTCAAAGTAATCGCCCGTGGCTCCACTTTCCAGGTTCGGAGAGAAGCCCAGGAAGAAGGTAAGGCGAACCATGAAGACGATGTGGAAGTTGGCAAAGCCCTCCCTGGCACGGTCGAGCCACAAGACGCTTTCCTCGATAAATGAGAATAAAGGCATGTTAGCCTGTTCGTTGCGGGTGGCCTGCCCCAGGAGTTCAGCAAGAAACATCGACATCGCCAACTTAAACGGCGAGAAGGGAATATCCACGAATGGAGAGGAGATGGCAACATCCCTGATTCGTTGCAGACTTGCTTTCGGACGATGGTCAAACTCCAGGTTCAGCAACATCAGGGGCTGAAACAGCTGTCGCTTCATCTTCGACTTGGAAGATTTGGGAATTTTAACCATAAAAGAGAGTCGGCCCAACTTTTCCGTGAAGAAATCCACGATAAGTTGCGCATCACCATATTTAATCGTTTGCAGCACAATGGCTCTAGTTTTTACTTCCATTTTGTCTATAATTGTTTAAAAACAGGGCAAAATTACAAAAAAACAAGCATTTAGCGAAAATTTTCCCAAAAAAATTTGTGAGATTCGAAAAAAAGTAGTAACTTTGCACCCGCAAATAAGCAATGGTCCCTTCGTCTATCGGTTAGGACGAGAGATTTTCATTCTCTAAAGAGCAGTTCGACTCTGCTAGGGACTACAAACATTATAAAGAATAAAAAAATATAAACATAGAGATGGCAAATCACAAATCATCAATCAAGAGAATCCGTCAGGACAAGAAGAAGGCTTTGCATAACAAGTACTATGCAAAGACTATGCGCAATGCCGTTCGCAAGTTGCGCAACATGTCTGACAAGGAAGAGGCTGCAAAGCTCTATCCTACAGTTCAGAAGCTTTTAGACAAGTTGGCTAAGATCAACGTTATTCATGAGAACAAGGCTGCTAACTTGAAGTCTGGTCTTACTCAGCACATCGCAAAGTTGGCCTAACTTATAAGTCAAAGCAAAAGACATAAATAAGGCTGCATTCCTTTCAAGAGGATTGCAGCCTTATTCTTGTTTTCCAAAGTATGTTTTCCCGCCCTATTTTGTTATCGGAAACAGCACGTTTTACCCTCTTTTTTCCCCTATTTCTTCTACATATTTGAAAACTTCACGTTTTCTTGTTTTTTTCGCTATTTTTCACAAAGAAAACCTTCTGAATCTCAGCTTTTTTTAGTATCTTTGCACGGAAATAAGACAATTCTAAAAATGGCAGAAAATCAAAACAACGCAAATAATTACTCTGCGAGTAACATCCAGGTTCTCGAAGGCTTGGAGGCTGTTCGCAAACGTCCGGCGATGTATATTGGTGACATCTCCGAAAAGGGTCTTCACCACTTGGTAAACGAGACCGTCGATAACTCTATCGACGAGGCGATGGCGGGTTACTGTACCGACATCGAGGTAACCATCAACGAAGACAACTCTATCACCGTAGAAGACAATGGTCGTGGTATCCCTGTAGATATGCACGAGAAGCTCCATAAGTCAGCCCTCGAAGTCGTAATGACCGTGCTCCATGCCGGTGGTAAGTTCGACAAGGGTTCCTACAAGGTTTCTGGTGGTTTGCACGGTGTGGGTGTAAGTTGTGTAAACGCACTTTCTACCCACATGTTGTCACAGGTGTTCCGTGGCGGAAAAATCTACCAGCAGGAATATGAGAAGGGTAAGCCTCTCTATCCTGTCAAGGTGGTAGGCGAGACCAACAAGCGCGGTACACGCCAGCAGTTCTGGCCAGACCCAACCATCTTCACCCACACAGTCTATAAGTGGGACATCATCGCCAACCGTATGCGCGAGTTGGCATTCCTCAACGCAGGTATCAAGATTACCTTGAAAGATCTGCGCCCAGACGAGGAAGGCAAGACCAAGGAGCAGGTATTCCATGCCAAGGACGGTTTGAAGGAATTCGTCCGCTACGTGGATCGCCATCGCACTCACCTCTTCGACGACGTCATCTATCTGAAGACAGAGAAGCAGGGTATTCCTATCGAGATTGCCGTGATGTACAACACAGACTATTCAGAGAATATCCACTCATACGTGAACAATATCAACACCATCGAGGGTGGTACCCACCTGACAGGTTTCCGCATGGCGTTGACCCGTACCCTGAAGGCTTACGCAGAAGCCGACCCAACTATCTCTAAGCAGATAGAGAAAGCAAAGGTAGAGATTGCACCAGAAGACTTCCGCGAGGGTCTCACAGCCGTTATCTCTATCAAAGTAGCAGAGCCTCAGTTTGAGGGACAGACCAAGACCAAGCTCGGCAACAGCGAGGTGCAGGGTGCCGTTCAGCAGGCTGTGAACGAGGCTTTGTCTGATTACCTGGAGGAGCATCCAGACGAGGCTAAGCGCATCTGCGAAAAAGTGGTATTGGCAGCAACTGCACGTATCGCTGCCCGCAAGGCACGCGAGAGCGTACAGCGCAAGAACTTCATGACAGGTGGTGGTCTGCCAGGCAAGCTTGCCGACTGCTCTATGAAGGATCCTAAGGAATGCGAAATCTTCCTCGTCGAGGGTGATTCCGCTGGTGGTTCTGCCAAGCAGGGCCGCGACCGTTTCCGCCAGGCTATCCTCCCATTGCGTGGTAAGATTCTGAACGTAGAGAAGGTTCAGTGGCATAAGGTCTTCGAGGCTGAGTCTGTGATGAACATCATCCAGAGTATTGGTGTCCGCTTCGGTGTGGATGGCGAAGACAGCAAGGAGGCAAACACCGACAAGTTGCGCTACGACAAGATTATCATCATGACCGATGCCGACGTCGATGGTTCACACATCGACACCCTGATCATGACTCTCTTCTATCGCTTCATGCCAAAGGTTATTGAGGAAGGTCACTTGTATATCGCAACCCCACCTCTCTACAAGTGTACATACCGCAACAAGGTGAGCGAATACTGCTATACCGAGCAGCAGCGCCAGGCTTTCATCGACAAGTATGGCGACGGCACAGAGGATAAGAATATCCACACACAGCGATACAAAGGTTTGGGTGAGATGAACCCAGAGCAGCTTTGGGAGACCACCATGGACCCTTCTACACGCTTGCTCAAGCAGGTGACCATCGAGAATGCAGCTCAGGCTGACGAGATCTTCTCTATGCTGATGGGCGACGACGTGGAGCCACGCCGTGAGTTCATCGAGCAAAACGCTACTTACGCCAATATCGACGCTTAAAGTTAACACGAACATATTGGGGGCAGACTCAACAGGAGTCTTCCCCCTTTTTTAGGTTGCTGCCCTCCAAGGAACCGCAACCCCAGGCATCATATTTTAACAACTAACAAAACAGGATTTATGAAGCATCTGCTTTTCACGTTTGCACTGGCTGCCTCAGGCTTTCTGAGCAATCAGGCAGCAACAGTAAGTAAAGGGCCACTGCCCAACAAGCTGTGGTACAACAAGCCTGCATACGCCTTCGAAGAGTCACTGCCGCTAGGCAATGGCAAACTGGGTGCACTGGTTTACGGTGGAGCCAACAACGACTCCATCCAGCTCAACGACATCACCCTCTGGACGGGCGTACCCGTGAATCCCAACGAAGGTGGCGAAGCCTACAAGTGGATTCCCAAAATCAGAGAGGCGTTGTTCAAGGAGGATTACAAGACCGCCGATTCCCTGCAGCACTATGTGCAAGGTCATAACTCGGAGTTCTATCAGCCACTGGGCATGATCAACATCAAAGACTGCAACCAGGGCGAGTTTACGGATTATTACCGCGAATTGAGCCTCGACAATTCCGTGGCTACAGTTCGTTACAGGCGCAACGGCATCCAATACACCAAAGAGTATTTTGCTTCTCATCCCGACAAGATGATTGCCATCAAGCTGAGTGCTTCCCAAAAGAGAGCCATCAATAGCGACATCTCCCTCACCTCCCTCATCCCCCATCAGGTGAAAGCATCCAGGGGACAGCTCACCATGACGGAACACGTTCTCGGCGATGAAGCCAACAGTACGCATTACTGTGCCATGCTTCAGGTGAAGAACACCGATGGAAAGATGTGGGCAAGTGATTCGATTCTCCATCTGAAGGATGTAAGCGAGGCTATCATCTATCTCATCAACGAAACAAGTTACAACGGCTTCGACAAGCATCCCGTGAAGGAAGGAGCTCCATACATCGAGAACATAGCCGATGATGCCTGGCATCTCGCCAACTTTACATACGACGAATTCAAGCAGCGCCACATCGCTGACTATAAGAAACTCTTTGATAGAGTAAGCTTGAGCCTGAAAGGAGCCAAGTTTGATGCCACCCGCCCTACCGACAGGCAGTTGCTTGCCTACAGCGACAACCACGAGAGCAATCCTTATCTGGAACAGCTCTACTTCCAGTATGGCAGATACCTGCTCATCAGCAGCAGTAGAACCAAGGGCGTGCCAGCCAACCTGCAGGGACTCTGGGCACCAGCCCTCTATTCGCCATGGCGCGGCAACTATACCATCAACATCAACCTGGAAGAGAATTACTGGCCGGCAGAAGTTACCAACCTCCCAGAACTGGTTGCCCCGGTAGACGGATTGGTTGAAGGTATGTCGGTGACAGGCCGACACAATGCCCAGTACTTCTATGGCATCGATAAGGGATGGTGCGCCGGACACAATACAGATGCCTGGGCGATGAGCAATCCTGTGGGAACCGGAAACGAGAGTCCACAATGGAGCAACTGGGCGATGGGTGGAGCCTGGCTCGTAGAAACCCTTTGGGATCACTACGACTATACCCGCGATACAGAATATCTTCGCACCACCGCCTACCCGCTGATGAAGGGTGCAGCCGACTTCCTGCTTGCGTGGCTCATACCGAATCCACACAACCCTAACGAGCTGATTACCGCCCCTTGCACATCGCCAGAGGCTGACTACATCACCGATAAGGGCTACCGTGGCAGCAGTTTTTATGGCGGTACCGCCGACCTTGCCATCATCCGCGAGCTCTTCAAGAACACCATCAAGGGAGCCAAAGCCCTGGGCATCGACAGCGATTATCAGCAGCAGTTGCAAGCAGCTCTCAATCGTCTGCGCCCTTACCACATCGGCAAGCGAGGCAATCTGCTGGAATGGTATCACGATTGGGATGACCAGGATTGGCATCATCGACACCAGTCGCACCTGCTCGGTCTCTATCCGTTCCATCAGATTTCGGTAGATAAGACTCCGGAGCTTGCTGCTGCCGCAACCAAGACTCTGGAAATCAAGGGCGATAATTCCACCGGCTGGAGTACAGGTTGGAGAATCAACCTCTGGGCTCGTCTGCATCGTGCCGACAAAGCTTACCAGATATACCGCAAGCTGCTCACCTACGTAAGCCCAGAAGTTTACAAGGACAGCAAGCACCGCAGCGGTGGCACCTACCCCAACCTCTTTGATGCCCATCCACCTTTCCAGATTGATGGCAACTTCGGAGGCACAGCAGGTGTATGCGAGATGCTGATGCAATGCGACGGCGAGACGATGGACCTGCTCCCTGCCCTTCCTCGGGAATGGAAGGCAGGCGAGATGAAAGGTCTGAAAGCCCGTGGCAACTATGGCGTATCGCTAGCCTGGAACAATGGCAAGCTGACCCGCGCCACCATCACCAGCAAGAACGATGGAAACCTGACCGTCAACTACAACGGCAAGCAGAAAGTCCTCACCTTCAAGGCTGGAGAAACAAAGATTATCAAATAACAAGAATCACATCGGTTTTAAGAAACTAGAGTAAAAGACAGAAACAAAGCAATGAGATATTTAACTACTCTCATCTTTTCAATACTCTGGGTACTGAGCTCCCATGCACAGGAGTTCGGTACCCATTGGATTTCGTATCCCCTTCCCAGTGACTCTGCCGAAGTACTATTCCGACAGCGTTATCTTCTGGAAGGTCGACCCGTGCAGGCATCGCTCAGCATTGCCAGCACGGGAAGCTACCGCCTCTACGTAAACGAAAGAAACGTGACCCGAAGCGTGAAGTTTGACGGCATCAAGGATAGCACCTTGCTCAACCGCACCATCGACATCACGAAATATCTGCGAAGCGGCGAGAACATCATTGCCGTATGGTATTCGCCGGAAGGCAAACCGAGTCACGGCAAACAGCTTTCATTGGAGTTTTACGGATGGAATCAGGACACCACCTCATTCTATCATCAGGCAGACGGGAAATGGTACTGCCGACAGTTGAGAGACTGCACCCATGGCGACATCGAGCGCTTTGACGGAAGAACCAACACGCTGGCATGGAAATCGGAAGAATATGAACCCTACGGCTGGATTCATCCCACAGGAAGTATGGATTCAGCAGAAAGCGAAGACAAACCAGATGGTCAACCTCGTCAAGAAGACAAAGGATATAAGGAATACAAAGACTACAAGGTATTCAAGGCAGAGAACACATTATATAATGTATTGGAACCCGTATGTACGTTTACAGATTCCCTGGGTGGTTACAACATCGACTTCGGTCGTCCTTTCCATGGCACCATCCGCCTCACTCTGCGAGAAGCCCACAGAGGCACCAAGCTGCACATCAACGGATATCAATACATTTGCAACGGAGAATTGGATGAACAGGCCTTCTTCCGTTTCAAATTTCAGAACAGAAGAATCTATACGATTACCTGGAACGGAAGATTCAAAAAGAGCGATATAGTTCATATCGAAGGATTAGAGATTTCGGAATAAGCCCAAGAGCTTTTCGAAATCTCTTTTTTTTATTAATCTTCCAAGTCGGCAAGCAATTGCTCTGCCACTTCGCAAAGCTCATCATACCATTCCTTGCCGAATTTCTCAATCAGCGGACCTTCCAGGAACTTATAAACCGGAAGATTCAACTCCTCACCCTTCTTGATGGCATCCTTGCAGATGCGCCACTTGTTATAGTTGATGCCATACACCTCGTTGCCGAAATCCTTGGCACGGATTGGATACAAGGCACAGGAGATTGGCTTTTTAAACTTCGACTTGCCTTCGCGATAAGCACGTTCCAGGGCACAGAGGCAACAGTTCGGAATCGTATGTCCATCGCCCAGGTCCTTCAAATCCTGATAGCAGGTAAACACACAGTCCTTACCGTTCACGATGCTCGTTACCAAATCGCCTTCAATATCGGTATAAGCCACACCCTGCTTATCAATGATAGCCTGGGCAGAAGCCGAGAGATCATCCCAAACCACATCGAGCGCATCCTCTATCTCCATGATCTCATCCAGGGTAACAGGAGCTCCCGCATCGCCTTCGATGCAGCACTCGCCCTTGCAGGCATCAAGGTCGCAACAGAATTTTTCGGTGATGATATCAGGTGAAACCAATACGTTGCCCACCTGCAGAATACGCAGTTCGTCTTTCTTCATAATGTTTCTTGAGATGAATAAATGTCTTTGATATAGTAAATAATGATAGCTACCCATGAGTGGATAGCTATATATTAAATAGGTGTGCCTACCATTGGATAGGCGCAATCCCGTTCTGCTGCAGATATGCATTGCAGCGGGAGAAATGATGATTGCCAAACCATCCGCCACGGTTGGCAGATAATGGCGAAGGATGCACACTTTCCAATATCAGGTGCTTGCTCGTATCGATGAGCTTTGCCTTGCTTCGGGCATAACCGCCCCAAAGAATAAACACCAGGTGTTCCTTGTCCTTGCTGAGCGCCTGGATAGCGGCATCTGTGAACTGCTCCCAGCCCTTGCGCTGATGGCTCGCTGCCTGATGGGCACGAACGGTAAGGGTGGCGTTGAGCAACAAGACTCCCTGCTTTGCCCAGCGGGTCAAATCGCCCGTGGCTGGCATCGGAGTGCCGAGATCCATCTGAATCTCCTTGAATATATTAATCAATGATGGTGGGAAAGTGATTCCATCTGGCACAGAGAAACTCAATCCCATCGCCTGACCAGGCTCATGATAGGGATCCTGTCCGATAATCACTACCTTCACATCATCAAAAGGACAGAGATTGAAGGCATTGAAAATCAAACGGCCCGGAGGATAACAGGGCGTACGCAGGTATTCCTCTTTAACGAAGTTTGTGAGGTCAACAAAATACTGCTTGTTGAACTCGTCACCTATATGCTGTCTCCAACTTTCTTCTATCTTTACGTCCATAATATTTTAAGTTAAAGAAGTCAAGGCTCCAAAAAGCCTTGACTTCCGAAATTATTATTAGTCAATAATCAAGTTCTCACCAGTCATATCAGCTGGCTGCTCCAAGCCCATGATGTGGAGGATAGAAGGAGCAACGTCTGCCAAACGGCCATCCTTTACGGTAGCTGAGTTGTTGTCAGTTACGTAGATGAATGGAACTGGGTTCAAAGAGTGAGCGGTGTTTGGTGTACCGTCCTCGTTGATAGCGTGGTCAGCATTACCGTGGTCAGCGATGATGATAGCCTCATAATCGTTAGCCTTGGCAGCCTCGATAACGTCCTTTACGCAGTTGTCAACAGCGTGAACAGCCTTAGCGATAGCGTTGTAGATACCGGTGTGACCTACCATATCACCATTAGCGAAGTTAACGACGATGAAGTCGTACTCCTGGGTGTTGATAGCACCAACCAGCTTATCCTTTACCTCGTAAGCACTCATCTCTGGCTTCAGGTCGTAAGTAGCCACCTTTGGAGAAGGAACCAGGATACGGTCTTCGCCCTCGTATGGAGTCTCACGACCACCATTGAAGAAGAATGTTACGTGAGCATACTTCTCTGTCTCTGCAGTGTGGAG
>CAKQCH010000008.1:0-42147 GCA_934216735.1 uncultured Prevotella sp. | reverse complement strand
GGATAACGGCGAACCATCAGGCGCATGTACTCCACACACTGCAATGGGTTCAGGATACCCAAAGTATCAGGCAGCAGGAAGCGCTTGATTGGCAGTTTCACCAGCTCGTCCATCATCATGAAGAGATAGTCACGGCTGTCACGCATACCGCTCGACCAGTCCTCCAAGTAGAGATTCACGGTGAAATCCTTGCTCAAAGCATAGTCGATGGTCTGCTTGATATGAGCGAGATGCTCCTCAGGCGACATCTTGAGCTGCTGGGTACAGTGCTTGTAGCTACCCTTAGCCAAGAGGTTGATGACATGACCGCCGCATTCGGCAATCCAATCCACGCTCTTGTTGTTATCCACGAATCCCAATACCTCAACGGAATCCAGTTTACCTATGGTCTTGGCATAACGGCAAATTCGAGCGACAGCATCCTTTTCGCCTTCCGACACACGTGCTGAAGCCACTTCAATGCGATCTACATTGATGTCGTGCAACAGCATTCTTGCTATCATCAACTTCTCGTGAGGAAGGAAACTGACACCATTGGTCTGCTCGCCGTCACGCAGCGTGCAGTCCATGATCTCAATCTCCTTGATGCGGGAATTATCTCTCTTTGCGTTAACGTTCATAATTACTTGATTACTTGTTCTTAGCTTCCCAAGCCTCTACCTTGTCACGGTTCTGAACGAGGAAGTCTACATCGTCCAAACCGTTCTCCAGACAGTGCTTCTTGTAGCCATTGATTTCGAAGTGCTCGCTCTTGCCAGTAGCAAGATTGGTAACAGTCTGGTTAGGAAGATCTACCTTTACCTCTGTCTTGTGATCCTTGTCGATGCTCTCGAAGAGTTCCTTCAGGAATTCCTCGCTTACCACTACTGGCAATACGAGGTTATTCAACTCGTTGTTCTTGTGGATATCAGCGAAGAAAGAGCTGATAACGACACGGAAGCCTGCACCTGCGATGGCCCAGGCAGCGTGCTCACGGGAAGAACCTGAACCGAAGTTCTTGCCTGCTACGAGGATGACGCCACTGTAAGAAGGGTCATTCATCACGAAGTCTGGCTTTGGAGTTCCGTCGGCATTATAGCGCCAGTCGCGGAAGAGGTTGTCGCCCATGCCCTCCTTGTCGATGGCCTTGAGGAAACGGGCTGGTATGATCTGGTCTGTATCTACATTCTCCAAAGGAAGAGGAATGCAGCTTGATGTAATTACATTGAATTTCTGTTTCATTTCAGTTTTTCGTTTTACGTTGAACACTTAACATTACATGAACTCTCTTGGGTCGGTAATCTTACCAGTGATAGCGGCTGCAGCTGCTACGTATGGACTGGCAAGGATGGTGCGGGAACCTGGTCCCTGACGACCCTCGAAGTTACGGTTGGATGTACTTACAGAGTACTTGCCTGCAGGAATCTTATCATCGTTCATTGCCAGGCAGGCAGAGCATCCAGGCTGACGGATTTCGAAGCCGGCAGCCTCAACAATCTTGTCAATTCCCTCTTCACGTATTTGTTTATCAACCAACCATGAACCAGGTACAAGCCAAGCAGTTACGCCCTCAGCCTTCTTCTTGCCTTTAACCAGGGAAGCAAAGGCACGGAAGTCTTCAATACGACCGTTGGTACATGCGCCCAGGAATACATAATCGATAGGATGACCCTCCAGTTTCTCGCCTGGCTGGAAGCCCATATAGTTCAGGCTCTTCTTGAAACCAGCCTGCTCTTCCTCTGGAATCTCATCGAGCGTCGGGATGCTCTCGGTGATGCCGATACCCATACCTGGGTTAGTACCGTAAGTGATACGTGGTTCGATATCCTTGGCATCGAAAGTCAACTCCTTGTCGAATACAGCGTCATCGCCACTCTTCAAGGTCTTCCAGTAAGCCACAGCCTTGTCCCACTCTTCACCCTTAGGTGCATATTCACGACCCTTGATGTACTCGAATGTGGTTTCGTCAGGAGCTACGAATCCACCACGGGCACCCATCTCGATAGAAAGGTTGCAGAGGGTAAGACGACCTTCCATTGACATATCCTTCACTACATCGCCACTGTACTCAACGAAGTAACCGGTAGCACCGGATGTAGTGAGCTGGCTCATCAGATAAAGAGCTACATCCTTGGCGGTAACACCCTTGCCGAGCTTGCCGTTGATGCTGATGCGCATAGACTTTGGCTTGCTCTGGAGAATACATTGTGAAGCCATCACCATCTCCACCTCAGAAGTACCGATACCGAAGGCAACGGCACCCATGGCACCATGGGTAGAAGTATGAGAGTCACCGCAGACGATGGTCATACCTGGAAGAGAAAGACCCTTCTCAGGACCTACCACGTGGATGATACCATTGTCCTTGGTGTTCATGGCAAAGTGAGTTACGCCGAAATCAGCGGTGTTCTTTGCCAAGGTATCTACCTGCTTCTTTGAGATAGGATCCTCGATTGGCTTATCCTGATCGTGGGTTGGAGTATTGTGGTCAGGCATACAGAAAATCTGGTCTGGACGGAACATCTTGAGTCCGCGTGCTCGCATACCAGCGAATGCCTGAGGTGATGTTACTTCGTGACAGTAGAGACGGTCGATGTAAAGCTGTGTAGGGCCGTCTTCTACAATCTGGACAACGTGCTTGTCCCAAATCTTGTCGAATAATGTATTCATAATATCCTGTTTATTATATATTTATCTGAATTATACTTTATCTTACCTTGAACTTGTTGATACAGTCGATGTAAGCCTCTACAGAAGCTGTCACGATGTCGGTATCTGCACCGAAGCCATAATATACATGGCCATCGTACTCCACCTGCATGTGAACCTTACCCACATCGTCTGAACCCTTGTCGATTGCCTGGATGGTGAACTCCTTGAGGTTCATCTCCTTGGTGATGACCTTCTTGAGGGCACGGATGGCAGCGTCCACAGGACCATTGCCAGATGATGCAGCCTCGAACTTCTGACCAGCAATGTTCAAGCCTATGCTGGCTACGCTCTTCACGCCCTTGCCGGTGGTAACCTGCAACCAGTCGAGCTGAACACCATGCTTATCGGCAGAATCAGCACCTGCGAGCATGAGTACATCCTCATCGGTAACTTCCTTCTTCTTATCAGCCAACTGGAGGAACTTCTTGTAGATCTTGTCGAGCTTCTCCTCGTCCTCGATGTTCACACCATTGACGTGGAGACGATACTTCAATGCCGCACGACCCGAACGGGCTGTCAATACGATGGCGTTATCATCCAAGCCCACATCCTTAGGGTCGATGATTTCGTAAGTCTGAACGTTCTTCAGCACGCCATCCTGGTGGATACCGGAAGAATGGGCGAAGGCATTGCGGCCCACGATAGCCTTGTTAGGCTGCACAGGCATGTTCATCAGACTGCTCACCATGCGAGACATCGGAACAATCTTTGTTGTATTGATATTGGTATCAATATTGATATTCTTGTGGCACTTGAGGATCATGGCGATTTCTTCGAGCGAAGTATTACCCGCACGCTCGCCGATACCATTCATGGTTACCTCTACCTGGCGTGCACCATTCAATACACCCTGCAGGGTGTTTGCCGTAGCCATACCGAGGTCGTTGTGGCAGTGGGTAGAGATGCGTGCATTCTCGATGCCATCCACATGATCCATCAGATACTTGATCTTGGCACCATATTCATCCGGCAGGCAATAGCCAGTGGTATCAGGAATGTTGACCACCGTGGCACCCGCCTTGATGACAGCCTCAACCACGCGAGCCAGATACTCATTGTCTGTACGACCTGCATCCTCAGCGTAGAACTCCACATCCTCTACGTACTTCTTGGCATACTTGACGGCAGCCACGGCACGCTCGATGATTTCCTCGCGGGTAGAGTTGAACTTATATTTGATATGGCTATCGCTGGTACCGATGCCAGTATGGATTCTCTTGTGCTTGGCATACTTCAACGCCTCGGCAGCGCAATCAATATCCTTCTCCACTGCACGAGTCAACGCACAGATGGTAGGCCATGTAACTGCCTTGGAAATCTCCACCACCGAATTGAAGTCGCCCGGGCTTGAAATAGGGAAGCCCGCCTCAATGACATCAACGCCCAACTGCTCCAGCGCCTTAGCCACCTGAATCTTCTCAACCGTGTTCAACTGACATCCTGGAACCTGCTCGCCATCGCGAAGGGTTGTGTCGAAAATAAATAATCTGTCACTCATATCTCTAATCAATATTTTTATTATTCACCTTATTATATATATATAAGAGCCGTGATATATATGTGATATATATAAGAGAAAAAGCCTTTCTCACTCCCAGATACGGAAGTGTAGAAAGGCTTGATATATCCCCAGCATTGAACTATACGCACACCTTATCACTTCCGCCTACATGCTGCAGTCGAAGTCGAATAATCATGATGCCTGTAATATTCAACGCTAATGCTCTCATATCTTTTATATTTTTATGTTATACTTAATTCGCTTGCAAAGGTAATACATTTATCTGATATACGCAAACAATTTATCACTTTTTTAATAGAAAATCTATCAAATTACCATAAAAATGCAAAAAACGACTCATTTTCCAAAGAAATGAGCCGTTTTTATATGAGATTATTCCCTGAATGAGGGGTTTTCGTGTCAGTTTATTCCCTTTTCTGCTAGAAAGGTAACGGTCCGTTAGGTGCAGGTGGCGGAAGAGGAGGCAAGGAACCGTCTGCTGCGGAACCGCTGCCAGAGGGTGCACCGGCAGCACCACCATTCATCTTGGAGCCCATGATTTCTCCACCCTCCTGCACCGGAGTATAGGAATCGGTAGGATCCTGGAATCGGGTGAACTCGCCACGGAAGTTGAGAAGCACATCGCCCGTGGCACCCTTACGGTGCTTGGCAATGATGATCTGCGCCATGCCATGGAGGTCGTTACCCTTTTCATCCTGATAGATGTGATAATACTCCGGACGGTGAACGAAGAGCACCATATCGGCATCCTGCTCGATGGCTCCGGATTCACGGAGGTCGCTCAACTGTGGTCGCTTTCCTTCGAGACCCTCGCGGTTCTCCACGTTACGTGACAACTGCGAGAGGGCGAGCACCGGGATGTTCAACTCCTTGGCAAGACCTTTGAGCGAACGGGAAATGGTGGAAACCTCCTCCTGGCGGCTACCAAATTTCATGCCGTTGGCATTCATCAGCTGCAGGTAGTCGATCATCAGAATCTTCACACCCTTCTCGCGCACCAGTCGGCGAGCCTTGGTTCTCAATTCAAACACCGAGAGTCCTGGGGTATCATCCACATAGATAGGCGCACCCGTGAGGGCACGTATTTTCTTGTCAAGACGCTCCCATTCAGCAGGGTCGAGCTGTCCGTTCAGAATCTTCTTACCCGAAATCTCACAGACATTCGAGATAAGACGGTTGACCAGCTGAACGTTGTTCATCTCAAGAGAGAAGAAGCCGATAGGTACCCCATAGTCCACAGCCACATTCTTGGCGATGCTCAGCGCGAAGGAAGTCTTACCCATGGCAGGACGTCCGGCGATGATAACCAGGTCGGAAGGCTGCCATCCTGAAGTCATCTCATCCATCTGCTGGTATCCGGTAGGGATACCGGTGAGTCCACCCTTGTTCTGAGCGGCACGCTGCAGGATATCCACGGCATCCTTGATGACGGGGTCAATCTGGGTATAATCCTGTTTCATGTTGCCCTGTGACAGCTGGAAGAGTTCGCCCTCGGCATGCTGCATCAGTTCGTCAACATCCACGCTCTCGTCGTACGCCTGAGTCTCTATATCGCCGGCATAATGAATAAGCTGTCGCTGCAGATACTTCTGCGCCAGGATTCGGGCATGATACTCTACGTGGGCAGCCGAAGCCACTTGAGACGAAATCTCCATCAAGTAAGCCGCCCCTCCCACCTTCTGTATTTCGCCCATCTTGGTGAGCTCATCGATGATGGTCATGATATCCACAGGTCGCTCCTCCATGTTCATGGTCTGGATGGCTTCGTATATTTTCTGGTGTCGCGGATCATAGAAAGTGGCAGGTTTCAGCACTTCTGACACCACCGAAAAGGCATCGGCATCGATGAGGAGTGAACCCAGCACCACCTTCTCCAACTCCACCGCCTGCGGCTGCAGGTGGGCGTAGTTGGTATCTATCTGAGTTTTATTCGTTCTATTATTACTTCTATTACTATTGTTATCTGTCGGCATATCAACCTCGATTCTATATTTTCAAGATAAATTATCTTTCTTTTTTCTTCTTGTCATCAAATATTTCGCTTATGCCATGAATCATGTTCTCGAAATCATGCACTGCATAGTTATACAGGAGCAGCGCATCTTCCCAGGATACTCCATGCTCTTCAAGCCACTCGCGGTCATTTCTCAACATCTCATCCAGTTTTCCAGTCGATCTCTTACATGTAGTAAGGATTCTGAGCATCTTGTCGAGAGCCATTTCTGGATTGCCCTCTACCATATAAACCAGACAGTAGGAATAGCTATTGATGAATTCAGCTTCCTTGTCTTTCTGCATCATTTTCAGGAAAAGACCCATGGTAGAGGCAAATATCTGCTCCAAATTCTGGTTAGGACCAGTCCCCTCCATCATATTCGCAATATCCATCTCGTCAGCGAAATAGGCTCCAATGCGCTCCTTGGCTTTCTGGAAAGACTCTTCGGCATTTTCACCTTTTCTTTTCAGCAGACAATAAGAGAGCATGGCAGAAACCAATTCCAGGTCTGGATAATGATATTCCAGATCGTAACCCAGCCCGATGGCATCCTCATAATGCTTCGCCTTGAAGAGCATGTTCATCTTCTGTATTTTAAGTAATTTCTTGAAATCATCAGATAAGGAATCGCCCTTCTTGAGCAGCTCATCATAGACCTCGAGATAAGGTTCAAGCATATTCAAATCATGATAGCAATCGGCCAACATGGAATAGGCTTTCTTCATGCCAGGCTGGATTTCCAACATCTTCTTGAAATGAATCACAGCCATCATCAAATTCTTTTCGCCTTTCTTCTTCATCAAGGACCATCCTTTCATGTAATGGGTTTCCAGGTCGTTGGCTTCCATATCGTTCAGCAAAGCCCCAACCATACTTGGCACCTCGAGACGGGTGGCATAACGGGCAGCAGCGAGACGATAACTATCAAAGAAAGGATACTGGAACACAGGCGAAGCAAGCACGGCGTAACCCGGAACTTCATCTTTGTCGTCCTCAAACACATTGAAGAATTCGTCACGAGTGAAGCAGAATCTGTAGAAACGAAGCAGATTGCGCAGGTATCTGGTGCGAATCATGCAAATTTCGGTTTCAGGATCATCTGGAGTCTCATCATCAGAATCATCTTCAGAATCATCTTCAGCCTCATCATCCTGCTCATCGCCATCTTCAGAATCACCCTCAAACGTCTCTTCATCTTCCAGTTCTTCGTCATCCTCAAACTCATCGTCATCATGCTTTGACATCTCTGGAACTTCAGGAATATCATCAGGATGATTCAACATCAACACGGCAAGCGCATACGCATCGGCAGCACACGAACGATTGGCAGTGGTAGTGAACATTCTGTCGGTATCGTTCTTTGTGTCAATGGCAGCAGCCTCAGCAAGAATCGGCTGATTCTCATCGAATGGCAAGAACCAATTGGAAATCTCTTCAAAGAACGGATGGTCAGACAGCTTGTTAAACTGCCCCAAGAGAATATCCATGCCCTTTTCCATCATTTCCTGGGCATCGACATCCTCAGCCATCTCTATATCAATTCTCTTGCCGTCATCCGACATACGGACATTATCTGCCTCATCATCATCCTCGTTGCCGATGCCATCATCAGCCAGCAAATCCTTCAAATCATCATCAGCATGCTTAGCAATGCTGTGCTTCAAGGCACCTATCATTCTATTGGAAATACGATCTCTGAAACTATCTGTATATTCCTGAGACAACATTTCACTCTTAAGGGTCATGGCAAGCTGCTTCTGAATCTCAAGAATCAGCTTTGGATATTCTATTTCCAACTCTTCACGGTACTCCTTTTCGCAAACTCCCTTTGGCATGCGGGTTGAAGCCAAGAGTAAGCCTATCAAGGCACGCTGCTTCAGCTCTTCATCCTTAGCCTCTTCGAAAACAGTTTTCAGCAAATCAAACTTCTGGAAGCTGAATACCGTGGTACATGCCAAGGTGACGGCACTAACCAGCAACTGGGAAGTGACGGCATCAACGGTTGGCGAAAGAATGAGATCACGATAGAGGCACCATGTTTCCCAACTCCAGTTACCCGAGGTTACAATTGCAGCAAAGATAACGTGACGAATTTCATTAAGCTCTTCCTGCAACTCAGTCTGACGCTGTTTGAGTTTCTCGTCGGTCTGGTTGGTATCGATATATAACATCGCCATATCAGAAAGCTTAGATTCAAGGCTGCTCAGGAAATCTTCCTTGTCCATCTGCTCACCCTTTTCCTTCAAATTCTGAAAGACACCCGGCTTGGAACAACGGAAAGCAACCTCAAAATCACACAGATATTCATTCAATTCTCTCTGAATTCTGCACAACTCTGCCGCTCTGCCTTCTGGAGTCTTGATATCCATACCCGTGATACAAAAATCATGTTTCTTACCTTCTGCATGAAAAACAGCTTTGCCAGCCTCATGCTTCGTATAATCAATCCCCATTCCTTCGCTTACCTGGGTTAACCATCCAAGCATATAAAAAATATCGCCATCTGAAACTGAAGCTTCAGGAATTTCCCGATTAAGAAAGGTAAGGGAGGCACATAAAGTGAGATAGTCGCCATGGGACAACTCCGAACGTGCCTCGGCTAAAGCCTGCTCTACATTTCTTTTTACTTTCATCGTTTAGCTAAAATTAATTGTTAAAAAATTACTCTTTCTCTGCTCTTTTCCTAGCCAGCTGCAAATCGCGCTGAAGCGGCTCCATGGCATGACTGTATTTGAGCTGAGGCAGACTTTTGATGGTATGGGCATCTAGGTTATAATACTTCTTCAACAGGGTAGCGTACTTTCGAACGCCATTCTTGTTAATACTATCCACAGCAATGTCGTATGCAGTCAAGAATCTGTTTATCTGGTCTTTACGGCGACGGTTGGACTTCAACTTGGAGCGAAAGGCTATGGCACCCAGGTTGATGTTCTTGTTGCGGCTGTCCATCAGCACCACATTCTGAGCCATTCGTGCCCTGGTAGCATAAGGCTCAGGCAGGAGCATGGCATCCATCTCATTGTTGAGAAGCATGCTCAGGCGAATGTTCAAATCGTTGATCTGCACGCGATACACCTCGTACTTCGGCTTCGCACTGTCGATGGCGAGGTCGGCGAGATAATCGGTGGCAGAATGGCGGGTGATGGCTATCATCTTGTCGGACAACTGCTTGAGTTCCGACACACGTGCCTTTCTATTGGAGATTAACTGCCAATAAAGATTGGTTGATACAGGATAGAAGAGCGGCACTCCCTTCTTCTCGATGCGGGCAGCACGAACCAGGTCGGTCACCGTTCCCTCTACCCTGCCACGGACGATGGCGGTATCGCAGTCCATCTGGGCATTATAGCGATACAGATGCACCGTTACTCCCTGCTTCAGGAAGAGACTGTCTTCGTATGCCAGATATACCGGAAGGCAATCGAGCGTAGGCATCACACCAATCTTCAGGGAAGCCCTATCGATGCTGTCGAGGCGGGCTTTCTCCTGCTTGCTCAGCCGATGACGCTCCTGTTCGGAATGTCCACAACCCGACATTCCGAACAAGAGTACAGAAACCAAGCATATCATCAATGATAATTTCTTCATAACAAATTATTCTACGTAGAGAACGAGTCCCTTCAAATACTCACCCTCAGGGTGATAGATATTGATAGGATGGTCGGCTGGCTGATGCAGCTGGTGCAGGATGCGCACCTTTCTGCCAGCCTGGGCAGCTGCGGTAAACACAGCGTTGCGGAAGTTATCCTTGGTAACCACCTGCGAACAGCTGAAGGTGAAGAGGATTCCACCCTTCTTGATGCGCTGCAATCCCTTGACATTAAGACGGGTATAGCCCTTCAGGGCATTGCGCAAGGCAGCACGATGCTTGGCAAAGGCAGGAGGATCGAGGATGATGAGATCATACTGCTGATCGTGCTCATCAAGATACTTGAAGGCATCCTCGCAGAAAGCCTCATGGCGTGCATCGCCAGGGAAATTCAAGGCGATGTTCTCGTTGGTCAGTTCCACTGCCTTGGCACTGCTATCCACAGAGTGAACAGCCTTGGCGTTGCCACGCATGGCATAGACAGAGAAACCGCCGGTATAGCAGAACATGTTGAGTACACTCTTGCCCTTGGCATAATGCTCAAGCAGAGAACGGTTCTCACGCTGATCGATGAAGAAGCCGGTCTTCTGACCACGCAGCCAGTCGATATGGAACTTCAATCCATTCTCCACAGCCACATCATCAGCATCACCGCCCAGGATAAAGCCATTCTCCTGGCGCAGGTCGGCCTTATAAGGCAAGGTGGTCTCACTCTTATAATAGATATTCTGCAGCTCATCGCCCATCACCTCTTTCAAGGCCTTGGCAATCTCCATGCGGCAAACGTGCATGCCCACACTGTGAGCCTGCATCACGGCAGTAGGACCATAGCAGTCGATAACCAGTCCGGGCAGGTTATCTCCCTCGCCATGCACCAGTCGATAGGTGTTGTTATCCGGATTGCCTGCGATATCCACCGCCAGGCGCATCCTGTAAGCCGACTCCAGGCGGGCGCGCCAGAACTCATCATCGATGGCAACATCGCTGAATGAGAGCACACGCACGGCGATAGATCCAATCTGATAATGACCTACCGCAATGAAATCGCCAGCGTGGGTAAACACTCTAACAATCTCACCCTCTTCTATATCATTGTCCATGCGCTGGATAGCACCGGAGAAAATCCATGGGTGGAATCTCTTGAGAGATTCTTCCTTACCTTTCTTTAAATATACGTTCTTATACATTATTATATATAGGGGTTATAATTCGTCAATCTCGTAATCGCCAGTCTGGGTGAGGCGATTGAATTCCTCATATAGGTTGATGCAGCACCAGGCATCTGTGGCAGCATACAGGCACTGGGAATCGCGGAGTTCGTTGGCCTCCCAATTGCTCAGGCGCTGCGCCTTGCTGATTTTCTGATGAAACAGGTTGGCATAGAGTTTCTGCAAACTCATATCCTTGATGCCGAAATCCTTTGCCACATCCTGCAACTCCACAAAATAACCTGCCTTGAACTCGCAGCGGCGATGCAACTGCAGGAGGTCATCATGCCAGGAAAGGCCAACCTTCGGCACCTTCGTGTCTTCCAGGAAACGGATGATGGCAGGCGTCATGCCCGTATGATGCAGACGGAATAGATAACAGCGGGTACGACTACTCACCTGCAGCAGCGACACCTGATAGTGATGACCCTTGGAGAAGCTAGGTCGCGTCTCCGTATCCACTCCCAGAACGTCTTGTTGCAAGAGGTAATCCACTGCGGCATCTGTATCCTCAGCCTTATCTATCACAATCACCTTACCTGGGAAAAGAACCCTTGGCAAACTGTTGACTGTTTTCTTGTCAAAACTCGTGAAAATAATCTTCATTTTACATTTTATTCATTACAAGTTGCAAAATTAAAAAAAAAAGCCGAGAAAAAGGATTGTTTCTCGCACTTTTTTACTAATTTTGCAGAGAAATATTTTAAAACAAGATAAAAATGGCAAGAAAAAAGACTTCAGGCAGAGCTAAATCATTTAGCGAAGCCATTGGTTTACAATATATTTTCAACAATACCATCACCGATTTCTTCCTCGGACTCGCCCTGGTGGTGATGGCTGTGGTTCTGATCATCGCTATGGTTTCATTCATCAATACGGGTGCAGCTGACCAAAGTCTGCTCGAAAACCTGAGACCAGGCGAATGGACCAACACCGAAAAGCAGTTTCAGAACTACTGCGGTTCGCTGGGTGCCATCATCTCCTACTGGCTGATGGCAGTGAACTTCGGATTCCCAGCCTTCCTGCTTCCATGTTTCGTGGTGATGGCAGGATTCCAGCTGATGCATGTATATAACATCAACCTGTGGAAATGGTTCCTCAGCATGATGATTATCATGATATGGTCGAGCATCACCTTCGCCAAGTTCCTCACCCCGCTGATGGGCAGCCTTATCTTCAACCCGGGCGGCAAGCACGGACTCTACGTGGTGCAGAACCTGGAGAACGTGGTAGGTCCTCCCGGACTCACCGCCATCCTCCTCTTCGTGGCAGTAGCCTTCCTCACCTATCTCACCACAGAGACCATTACCATCGTGAGAAAGGCGCTCAACCCTATCGGATATATATCTAATAAGGTGAAGTTCGAAATCACCAACCATGGAGATTCGAACACGGAAGACATAGACCTGGCTTACCAGAACGCTGAAAGAGGAAGAGACACGGATGAAGAGGATGAAAATGCGACGGATCAGGAAAAGCCTGAGATGGACGAAGGAAAACAGGATATTCCTACTCCACAGAACAACGAGGAGAAGAAGTCGCAGGTAGTGGACCTCGATGCCAACAAGGAAGAGAAAGAGGAGAAGGAGACGGAAGGCAGCGTAGCCAATGCCGCTGTCAACCCTACAGAGCCTATAGCCACCACCACTACTCCAAGTGCTACCCCTAGCTTCCTGGAGATGAAAAGAAAGCAGCGTGCCGAGAAAGCGGAACGAGAAAGAATGGAGATGGAAGCTGCCGCTGCCGCATCGGAGCATGTGGGCATGGACATCTCCGTGGCATTGGGCGAGGAGAAGGCTACCAGCAACACGGTGAGCAACGCCGAGGTGCTCAATACGCCTATCAACCCGAAGGAGCCTTTCACCAAATACAAGTACCCTACCCTCAACCTGCTGAAGAAGTATGACGACCAGGAGGTTTCCATCGACGAGGAGGAGCAGAAGGCAAACAAGAACCGCATCATCGAAGTGCTCAACAACTTCGGCGTGCAGATTAAGACCATCCGAGCTACGGTGGGACCTACCATCACCCTCTATGAGATTCAGCCTGCCGAGGGCGTGCGCATCTCGAAGATCAAGAACCTGGAGGATGACATCGCCCTGAGCCTCGCGGCACTGGGTATCCGTATTATCGCCCCTATCCCGGGCAAGGGAACCATCGGTATCGAGGTGCCTAACGCCAAGGCGAACATCGTGAGCATGGAGAGCATCCTGAACTCGAAGAAGTTCCAGGAAACCAAAATGGAACTTCCTATCGCATTGGGAAAGACAATCACCAACGAGGTGTTCATGGTGGATTTGGCTAAGATTCCTCACCTGCTCGTTGCCGGTGCCACCGGTCAGGGTAAGTCTGTTGGTTTGAACGCCATCATCACTTCCCTGCTCTACAAGAAGCATCCTAACGAGTTGAAGCTGGTGCTCATCGACCCTAAGAAGGTGGAGTTCAGCGTATATTCACGCATCACCAATAAGTTTATGGCAGCCGTTCCTGATGAGGAGGAGCCTATCATCACCGATGTTACCAAGGTGGTGAGAACACTGAACAGTCTCTGCGTGCTGATGGATAGCCGTTACGACTTGCTGAAGAAGGCGGGAGCCAGAAACATCAAGGAGTATAATCAGAAATACGTGAACCATCGTCTGAAACTTACTGATGGTCACGAATTTATGCCATACATCGTGGTGATTATCGATGAGTTTGGCGATTTGATTATGACAGCCGGCAAGGAGGTGGAGCTTCCTATCGCCCGTATCGCTCAGCTGGCACGTGCCGTGGGTATCCACATGATCATCGCTACCCAGCGTCCTACCACCAGCATCATCACCGGTAACATCAAGGCCAACTTCCCTGGACGTATCGCCTTCAAGGTGACATCTGCCATCGACTCCAAGACCATCCTTGACAGAACCGGTGCCAACCAGTTGATTGGTCGTGGTGACATGCTCTACCTGAACGGCAACGAGCCAGTGCGTGTACAGTGTGCCTTCGTAGATACACCGGAGATTGAGCGCATCAACGAATACATCTGCAATCAGCCTGGTCCTATCGAACCGATGGAGTTGCCAGAGCCTGCCAGCGAGGATGGCGGTGCAGGAGGTTCAGGCAGCGTGGATGCCCGCAACCTGGATCCATATTTCGAGGAGGCAGCCCATGCCATCGTTCTATCGCAGCAGGGCAGCACCAGTATGATTCAGCGTAGGTTCAGCATCGGCTACAACCGCGCAGGCAGACTGATGGACCAGCTTGAAGCAGCAGGCATCGTGGGAGCCGCACAGGGCAGCAAGCCAAGAGAGGTGCTCCTGCAGGATGAAAACCAGCTCAACACCTTGCTGATGCAGCTGAGAAACTCGTAAGTAAACGCCCAGAAAGGGCAAAAGATAATATTCGCTCCAAACGCCCTGAAAGGGCAAAAGCATTTAAACCTTGAAGCCACAGAAGCGTCTAACATTTTTAAAAAGCAGCGCTTCTGCGGCTTTATATGTAGTAATGAACAAAATAAACAGTAAGGATATGAAAAAGATTTTAGCCATCGCTTTCGCAGCGATGATGAGCCTCGGCACCATGGCGCAAACCGCCCAGCAGGTGCTCGACAAGACCGCTGCCGTTATCGGCAACAAAAAAGGAGCCACCGCCAACTTCAAGATGTCAAGTCCGAAATTCGGTTCGGCTAGCGGCTCCATCACCATCAAGGGCAACAAGTTCAATGCCCGCACCCCACAAGCCATCGTATGGTTCAACGGCAAGACCCAGTGGTCGTACATGAAGAAGACCAACGAGGTGAACGTGAGCAATCCTACCCAGGCACAGCAGATGTCGATGAATCCCTATACCTTCATCCACATCTACAAGACAGGATATAAAAGCACTCTCAAGACTGTGGGCAGCAACTATCAGGTGCATCTCGTAGCCAACAACCAGAAGCGCAGCGTGGCAGAGATGTATATCACCATCAACAAGAGCACCCACGTGCCTTCGCAGATCAAGATGAGACAGGGTTCTACCTGGAGCACCATCAACATCTCGGGCTTCAAGGCAAAGAACATCTCTAACAGTGCCTTCACCTTCAACAGCAAGGAATTCCCAGGCGCAGAAGTCATTGATTTAAGATAGAAAAAGCTTTATAAATATTTAAAACCAAACTAAAATGAAAGATCTTACAGCTATTCTAAAACAGTTCGACATCATTGGAACTGTAAAAGAGGTAAAACCTCTCGGTAACGGACTCATCAACGATACCTACAAGGTGACAACAGCAGAAGCCGATGCCCCAGACTATGTTCTGCAGCGCATCAACGACTCCATCTTCACCGATGTAGACCTGCTGCAGCGCAACATTGAGGAGGTTACAACCCACATCCGCCAGCAATTAGAAGCCAAGGGCGCTGACGACATCAACCGCAAGGTGCTTACCTTCGTCAAGGCCGGCAACGGCAAGACCTATGTAAAAGATGCAGACCAGCAGTACTGGCGCGTCTCAGTATTCATCCCTCGTGCCATCACCCAGGAGGCAGTGAACCCAGAGAGTTCCTACTATGCAGGCAAGACCTTCGGTGAATTCGAGGCTCAGCTCACAGATATCACCGACCGCCTCGGCGAAACCATCCCTGATTTCCACAACATGGAACTGCGCCGCGACCAGCTGCACCAGGCAATCAAGGAAGACCGTGCCGGACGAGCAGAAGGCGTGAAGGACTTCATTGCCGACATCGAGAAGTATATGGACGAAATGTGTCTCTGCCAGCGCCTCTTCCGCGAGGGCAAGTTGCAGAAGCACGTTTGCCACTGCGATACCAAGGTGAACAATATGATGTTTGACGAGGAAGGCCGCGTATTGTGCGTCATCGACCTCGACACCGTGATGCCATCCCTCTTCGTGAGCGACTACGGCGATTTCCTTCGCACGGCAGCCAATACCATCGCCGAGGATTCACCAGAATTCGAGAAGATAGATTTCCGCATGGACATCTTCGAGTCATTCACCCGCGGTTATGTGGAATCAGCCTCAGCCTTCCTTTCTCCTTTGGAAATTTCCCTGCTTCCTCATGCTGCCGAACTCTTCCCATACATGCAGGCAGTACGCTTCCTCTGGGATTACCTCAACGGCGACCACTACTGGAAGTGCAAGTATCCAGAACACAACCTGGTAAGAGCCCAGAACCAGTGGCATCTCTTCCTGAAGGCGAAGGAACACGAGGCAGAGATGAAGGCGTTCATCGAAAAATTGTAATTAAAGAAGTTAAGAAGTTAAAGAAGTTAAGAAGTTAAAGGAGTTAAGAAGTTAAAGGAGTTAAGACGTATGTTTTCTTGCTAAAAACTACGCTCAAAAGACTATTGTCTTAACTCCTTAACTTCTTAACTCCATAACCTAAAAGAAACAATGAGTAATATTTACAAGAAATTATCTGTTGGCAACCTGATGGCAATGGCAGTAACCTTGCCTATGGTTTCCAACGCAACCAACACAGCATCATCTTCCCTGCTTCCTTCAGCTCCCGATGCCCAGAAGGCTTCACAGACCGTGAAGGCTGGAGATGTTCAGATTCTCAGAATCAATCCTACGCTGGTGGAGATTGTCTTCGCCAACCAGCAACGTGTCGCCGTAGACTTCTATGGCGAAAGTGTTTTCCGTATCTTCGAAGATCGTAACGATGGCGTGATGAGAGCACCCGAAGCTAAGCCTGAGGCAAGCATCCTGGTGGATAATCCTCGCACTTCAGTAAACAAGCTGAATGTGGAGGAAAAGGACAACTCCATCATCGTTTCTACCGGAAAGGCACAGGTCATCTTCGACAAGGCTACCCAGCTCTTCAAGATCATCAACCTGGAAAACGGAAAGACCGTGGCTGAGCAGAGCGCTCCGGCACAGTTTACACCCGAAAAGGTAACCCTCAGCCTGCGCGAACAGCCGGATGAGTATTTCTTCGGTGGTGGCGTACAGAACGGAAGATTCTCTCACAAGGGTGAGAAAATCGAAATCGTCAACACCAACAACTGGGTAGATGGAGGAGTGGCTTCCCCTGCCCCATTCTATTGGTCTACCGCCGGCTACGGCTTCATGTGGTACACCTTTAAGCCAGGTCTCTACGACTTCGGTTCTACCCACAACGGAAAGGTAGAACTCTCTCACGAATCCAAGAACTTAGACGTTTTCTTCATGGTGGGCGAAAAGCCTACAGATTTGCTCGATGGCTATTACCAGCTCACCGGCAACCCTGTATTGCTGCCTAAGTTCGGCTTCTATGAAGGTCATCTCAATGCCTACAACCGCGACTACTGGAAGGAAACCGACAATGCCAACGCCATGGTTTTTGAAGATGGCAAAGCCTATAAGGAAAGTGCCAGCGACAAGACGGGCATCAAGGAATCACTGAACGGCGAGAAGAACAACTACCAGTTCTCGGCTCGTGCGGCCATCGACCGATACATCAAGCACGACATGCCATTGGGCTGGTTCCTGCCTAACGACGGATATGGAGCCGGATATGGCCAGGACAGCACCCTGGACGGCAACATACAGAACCTGAAGTTATTCGGAGATTACGCCCGCAAGCACGGTGTGGAAATCGGACTCTGGACACAGTCTGACCTGCACCCAAAGCAGGGCATCGAGGCGCTTCTGCAGCGTGATATCGTGAAGGAGGTGGGACATGCAGGCGTAAGAGTACTCAAGACCGATGTGGCCTGGGTAGGCGACGGCTATTCGTTCGGGCTGAATGGTGTATCTGACGTGGCTCAGATTATGCCTTACTATGGCGAGAATGCCCGTCCGTTCATCATCTCACTGGATGGATGGGCCGGCACACAGCGCTATGCATCCATCTGGTCGGGCGACCAGACCGGTGGCGACTGGGAGTACATCCGCTTCCACATCCCTACCTTCATCGGTGCCGGACTTTCGGGAATCTCCAACATCACATCCGATAACGATGGTATCTTCGGCGGAAAGAATCCGATAGTGAACATGCGCGAGTTTGAATGGAAGGCCTTCACCGCAATGGGATTGAACATGGATGGCTGGGGCAGAAATGCCAAGTATCCGCATATCCTGGGCGAACCGGCAACATCCGTGAACCGCTGGTATCTGAAACTCAAGTCTGAGCTGATGCCTTACATCTACACCGCTGCCCACGAAGCCGTAACCGGCAAACCGCTGGTAAGAGCGATGTTCCTCGACGATGCCAATCCTTATACCCTGGGCAAGGCAACGCAGTATCAGTTTATGTGCGGTCCATCCTTCCTCGTGGCTCCTATCTACAAGGAGACCAAGATGGATAAGGAGGGCAACGATATCCGCAACGGCATCTACCTGCCAGAAGGCGAATGGGTAGATTACTTCAGCGGACATATATATAAAGGTGGAAGAATCATCAACGAGTATGATGCTCCTTTCTGGAAACTGCCTGTCTTCGTAAAGCGAGGCGCCATCATTCCGATGGTAAATCCTAACAACAATGTATCGCAGATAGACAATACCCAGCGCATCTTCGAACTCTATCCATACGGCGAATCTGATTACGCCCTCTATGATGATGACGGCAAGACCGAGCTCTATCGCCTGGGCGAACATGCCTCTACCCACATCCACTCTTCCCTGCAGAAGAACCGTCTCACCGTCCATATCGACAAGACCGTGGGCAGCTTCCAGGGACAGGAGAAGAATCAGGCTACAGAGCTGCGCATCAACCTGAGCCAGATGCCTAAGAAGCTGACGGCGAAGATGGGCGGAAAGAGCGTGAAGCTGACCCAGGTGAATTCGCTCGATGAACTCAACAACACCGAGAATTCATGGTTCTACAACGAGGCTCCTCAGCTGAACCGCTTTGCCACCAAGGGCAGCGAGTTCGAGAAAAAGGATATCCGCAAGAACCCGATGGTATATGTGCGTCTGGCAAAGACCGACATCACCGCCAACGATGTAGAGCTCCGCATGGACGGCTATCAGATGGACGATGCCGATGTGATGCTCCACTCTACCGGTGCTTTAGCTGCTCCTCAGGCAAGCATGAAGGAAAACAAGAACGCCAACAAGGCATTCACCCTCACTGCAGCATGGGATGCACAGGCCAACGCCGACTACTACGAGATGAAGGTGGATGGCATGATTCACTCTACCATCCGCGGCACCGAGTTCACCGTAGAGAACCTGAAGCCGGAGACCGACTACGAAGTTCAGGTGAGAGCAGTGAACAAGGATGGCGTATCAGACTGGACTACCCTGCAGGCACATACCATCAAGGATCCTCTGGACGAGGCCATCCACGACATCACAGCCACCAACTCAGTAGAGGACTGGGGAGGACTGGACGTTTCGAAGATGTTCGACTTCAACGAGAAGAACTTCTGGCACACCAACTATTATAAGAAAGGTGTATTGCCATTCGATGTAACCCTGAACCTCAACGGCATTGCCAAACTCGACAAGATTCACTATGTACCAGCTTCAGAACGTGAAACCAACGGACAGATTCAGAAGGGTAAGTTCGCCATCAGTAACGATGGCATCAACTGGACAGAAACAGGAAGCTTCGACTGGAAGAACGAGGATGCCGTGAAGGAATACCAGTTCAAGGGCAACCCAGAGGCACAGTATATCAAGATGACCGTAGAGGAAGCCAAGGGCGGACAAGGTTCGGGAACCGAGATGTACGTATTCAAGATGCCAGGCAGCAAGATGGAGAAGGCTGGCGATATCAACCACGACGGCAGAATCGACGAGAACGACTTCACCTCTTATCTCAACTACTGCGGATTGCGCAAGGGCGACAAGGACTTCGAGGGCTATGTAAGCAAGGGCGACGTTAATGGCAACAGCCTCATCGATGCCTACGACATCTCCGTGGTAGCTACCCAGCTGAAGAGCGGCGTAAGCAGCAAGCAGGTGCCAGTGGTATCGGGCAACATCAGCCTCATAGCCGACAAGAAGATGTACAAGGCAGGCGAAACCATCACCCTCACCGTGAAGGGCAAGGATCTCGTATCACTCAATGCCTTGAGTTTCGCTCTGCCATACAGTGCTAGCGAATATGAGTTCATCGGCGTAGATGTGAAAGACATGGGCAGGATGGAGAACATCACCAAAGACCGTCTGCACTCAGATGGCAGCAAGGTGCTCTACCCTACCTTCGTGAACTTGGGCGAACAGCCAGCCGTTGAGGGAACCCACGATCTCTTCACCATCAAGTTGAAGGCAAAGAAGGCTTGCAAGCCAGCCTTTAAGCTGAATCAGCTGATGATGGTAGATAAATTCCTGCGTGTAAAGAGTGAAAAATAGCCTTTTTTGGTAAAATACTATTTAATTCTGTAAATTATCCAAAATAATATTGGATTTTTTACAGAATTATTTGGTAGTTTCAAAAAAAGTTAGTACCTTTGCAACCGTAAAACAAAACATAGAGTTAAGAGTATGAAGAAATCAGAAGCATACACTCGATTGATGGAGAGAGGCATCCGCCCTTCAATGCAAAGGCTGGCCATTATGGATTACCTTATCCACCATCCCATCCATCCTACGATAGATGACGTGTATCAAGCACTGTCTAACAAGGTGCCAACCCTGAGTCGCACCACAGTATATAACACGCTCCGCATGTTGAGCGAGAACCAGGCAGCACAGATGATTACCATCGACGAACATCGCGTTTGTTACGATGGCAACGTTGAAAGCCACGTACACTTCTACTGCAAGAAATGCGGTAAGATTATCGACCTCTTCGGTGAACAGGCGCCAAAACTGGAAGGCGAGAAAACCGTGGAAGGTAACATTATACAGGAGGAGCAGCTCTACTACAAGGGTATCTGCGCCAAATGTGCCAAAAAGTTGAATTAACTCATATACAATAACATTATAAATACATTACATTATGAAGAAGAAATTTATTTGCACCGTTTGTGGTTATATTTACGAGGGAACAGAAGCACCAGAGAAGTGCCCTATCTGCAAGGCTCCAGCCAGCAAGTTCAAGGAGATGGAAGATGCTGTAGATGACGACTTGACATTCGCTACAGTTCACGTTCTCGGCCAGGCATACAAGGATGGCGTTAACGAGGAGGTCATCAAGGGTTTGAAGGATCACTTCGCAGGTGAGTGCGGTGAGGTTGGTATGTATCTCGCTATGGCTCGCCAGGCAGACCGCGAGGGTTACCCAGAGATTGCAGAGGCTTACAAGCGCTATGCTTTCGAGGAGGCAGACCACGCTTCTCGCTTCGCAGAGTTGCTGGGTGAGGTTTTGGGTGACACCAAGAGCAACCTCGAGGCTCGCATCGCTGCAGAAAAGGGTGCTTGCGAGGACAAGTTCCGCATCGCTAAGCTCGCTAAGGAGCAGGGTTCTGACGCTATCCACGACACCGTTCACGAGATGGCTAAGGACGAGGCTCGCCACTGCGCAGGCTTCGCTGGTCTCTACAAGCGCTATTTTAAGTAATCCGCCAGGGTTGCCCCAAAAAGGCATCGGATTACTGGGCATAGATTGAAATATGATTACATAAGTAAAAGTATTCAACCCAAGATAAAAGGACCTGCACAGAGAGGATTCACATACCCTCCTTGCGTAGGCCCTTTCAGTCGTTTATGGAAACGTGGCAGGCGAGAAGGCCTCAGCCACGGGATATACTAGTCAAGAATATAAAAAACAAAACGCTCTGAAACGCTTTAAGCATATCATCAACTGCATCGTATGGACGATATTCTCGCTCTACGTTTTGCTCATCGTACTGTTGCATCTGCCACCAGTACAGACCTTCTTTGGCTCTACCATTGCCGACGCTCTCAGCAAGAAATTCGGAACTGAAGTGAATGTGGGCAGAGTAAACCTTGGTTTCCTCAATCGTATCATTATCGACAATGTGAGAATGCTCGACCAGAAAGGCGACAGCATGATTTATGCCACCCGTCTATCTGCCAAGGTGGATATTCTCCCTTTGAAGGATGGAAAGATCTCCATCTCTTCTGCCCAACTGTTTGGCCTGAATGCCAACCTTTACAAGCAGGATGCCAAGAGTCCGCTCAACATCCAGTTTGTACTCGATTCTCTGGCTTCCAAGGATACCACCAAGCATACTCCACTCGACCTCCACATCGGTAGTGTCATCATACGCCATGGAGCCATCGCCTATAACCAGCGCAACGTGGCAGACCCAAGCGGCGTGTTCTCTACCCATCATATCGGCGTAAGAAACCTATCTGCGCATATCGTACTAAACCATTTAACAGACAACGATATCCATCTGCTGGTAAAGAAGATAGCGCTTACGGATAAATCAGGGTTTGAGTTCAAGAATCTTTCTTTTAAGTTCGATGCAGACAAGCAGAAAGCCAGACTGAGTAACTTCATCCTGGAACTTCCCCACTCCAGTTTGCAGCTGGAAGACCTGCTTGCTTCTTACCGCACAGACGACAAGGGCAAGCTCATCAGCGAATCGCTTCAATTCGAAGGCGGCATCAAGCCATCGCATATCACGCTGGCGGATGTGGCATGCTTTGCGCCTATCCTCCGTAAATGGAATGATGCCCTGCTGCTAAGCACCCATTTCTCAGGAACCAGTTCTTCTGCGCACATCCACCATCTTAGTCTGAACACAGAAAGCGGCAACGTGGTGCTCGAAGCCAACGCTAAGGCGAACAAGTGGGACAACCAATTACGCTGGAACGTGAACATCGAAAAGCTGAAGGTTTCGGATGATGGTATCAGCCATATCGCACAGAACCTGGGCAGCAAGGTGAAGATACCGAAGGAAGTGCTCCGCCTGGGCAACATCCACTATCAGGGCAACATTCATGGCAAGAACATAACAGGCAGCAAAGAGAAGAACAAAGCAGGCAGCAAGGGCAATAGGAATGCAGGCAGCAAGGGCAACAGGAAAGCAACCTCAACCAACCTGATTGCAGCGAAAGGCATCCTGCGAACTGACGTAGGAAACGTACAGCTCGACCTTTCGAAAAATGGAAATCTGCTGCATGCCAGCGTTGATACCAGGAGCATCAACCTGGGCAAAATTTTAGACAACAGGAAATTCGGAACCATCGCTGCCAAGATAGATGCATGCGGAACCACCCAGCATCTGATGGCTAACGGAAATATCGGACATATCATGTTCAACAAATATAATTTCCGCAATATCAAGCTGGATGGCAGCTATAACAAAGGACTCATCAATGGACTTGCTTCCATCGCTGACCCAAATATCAAACTGCAGGTAGCAGGAAAATACAATATCAAAAGAAAACTCTATGATGCCACCCTCAACCTGGAGCACCTGCAACCTGCTGTGCTCGGCGTGAAGATGGCAGACAAGGAATATACGCTGAACGATATCAAGGTAAGCGCCAAGAACGAAGGTGCCGACAGCTATCTGGACATGGAAGCACCCTTCGCCGACCTGCACGTGAAAGGCAGATACGATTACGCAACATTGGTACAAAGCATGACCAACATGATAGCCAGCAAGCTGCCTACCCTGCCAGGCATCGGAAAGATAAGCAAGAAGGTGCACAACGACTTTACCATCCAGGCGCAGATAACCTCTACCGAGATTCTGCAACGCATGCTGGGCATACCTCTGCAGATAGCAGAACCCGTATATATAGACGGAAACCTCTCGGACAACGACCGATCCGTGAATCTCTATGCCTCCCTTCCAGCCTTTGCCTACAACGGCAAAGCCTACAATGGCGGCAAGCTGCAGATGCATACCACAGGCGACACGCTGAAGGTGGATGCACAGATACAGAAAGGACTGGCGGGTGAAAACGGAATAGAACTGCACGTGAATGCAGCCGCTGCCGACAACACCCTGAAGGCTATGCTGGGTTACGACAACCACTCGGAGAAGACACCTATCAAGGCGGCACTGAATGCCGAGGCGCAATTCTACAAGGCAGACGGAGACATCTCTACTGCCCACATCGGCATCCAGCCATCCGTGGTGCATATCGGCAACAAGCCATGGCAGGTGCATCCGGCAGAAATCATCTACAGCAAGAATCATCTGCAGATAGAAGATTTCGCCATCAGTCACAGCAACCAGGAAATTGCCATCAACGGACTGGCTACGCCTAATAAGGAAGACTCCATCGTGGCGCAGCTGAAAGATGTGGATGTGGAGTACATCCTGAATCTGGTTAACTTCCACTCGGTGGATTTCGCAGGAAAAGCTTCAGGAAAGGCCATCGTGAAGAGCATCTTCAACGACCCGGATGCCTATGCGCAACTTGACGTAAAGGACTTTGAGTTTGAGCAGGGTCCACTGGGCGTGCTCCATGCCAACGTGAACTTCAACAAGGAAGAGAGCCAGATAGACATCAAGGCTGTGGCTGATGACGGACCGGAACATCAGACGCTCATCGACGGCTATGTATCGCCTAAGCGCAACTACATAGACCTGGGTATCGAAGCGCAAGGCACCAACATGAAATTCCTGGAAAGCTTCTGCGGCAGTTTCATGAACAACATACAGGCATGGTGCAAGGGTAAGCTGAACGTAGTAGGCGACCTGAGCAACATCAATCTGGTGGGCGACATCGTGGCAAACGGCAAGATGCACATGAAGCAGCTGGGCACAGACTACAGTTTCAAAAACCTGAGAGCGCATGCCATTCCGGATGACATCCAGCTGCTAGGAGACACCATCTACGACCGCAACCACAACTTTGCGATAGTAAATGGAGGCATCCACCACAAGCACCTGACCCGACTGAGCTACGACATCGACCTGAAGGCACACAACTTCCTGGGCTACGACACCCATGAGTTTGGCGACAACACCTTCTACGGCACGGTATATGCCACCGGCAAGGTAGGCATCCACGGCAAGAGCGGCGAAACCATCATAGACATTGATGCCCAGCCGGAAGCCGGAAGCATCTTTGTATATAATGTGGCAAGTCCTGACGCCATCAGCGACAAGAGCTTCATCCACTGGCACGAAATCATTCCGCAGCTTGCCGACAGCATCCCTACCATCAAGGAAGAGGATGACATCGACTTCTCGTCGGATATGCGAATCAACTTCCTCATCAATACGAACGAGAATCTGACATTGAAGCTGATGATGGACGCACAGAGCGGAGACTGCATCACGCTGAACGGCAACGGAGTAATCAGAGCCAACTGGTTTAACAAGGGTTCGTTCGATATGTTCGGCAACTATGTGGTAGACCACGGCATATATAAGCTCACCATCCAGAATGTACTCAAGAAGGACTTCGAGTTTATGCCGGGCGGAACCATCGCCTTCGGTGGAAACCCATACAATGCCCCACTCAACCTGCAGGCAAAATATACGGTGAATGGAGTTCCGCTGAGCGACCTGAGCATCGGACGTTCGTTCTCAGCCAACAATATCCGAGTAGACTGTCTGATGAACATCACGGGCACACCGCAGAGTCCGAAGGTAGATTTCTCCATGGACCTGCCTACAGTGAATACAGATGCCAAGCAGATGATCTATTCCATCATCAACTCGCAGGAAGAGATGAACCAGCAGGTACTCTATCTGCTTGCCATCGGCCGCTTCTACGCACAGACCAACAACAACCAGGCAAGCGAGGATGCTGCCCAGCAAAGTCAGACATCGCTGGCGATGCAGAGTTTCCTGAGTGGAACCATCTCGCAGCAAATCAACACGGTGCTGTCGAATGTGGTAAAGAGTAACAACTGGAACTTCGGAGCCAACATCTCTACGGGTGATGAAGGATTCAACAATGCGGAATATGAGGGCATCTTGAGTGGAAGGCTGCTGAACAACAGGCTGCTCTTCAATGGTCAGTTTGGCTATCGCGACAACGCCAATGCCACCCAGAGTTTCATCGGAGACTTCGACCTGCGCTATCTCATTTATCCGAACGGCAACCTTGCCATCCGCATGTATAACCAGACCAACGACCGCTATTTCACCAGAAACAGCCTGAACACCCAAGGCTTGGGTCTGATTATGAAGAAAGACTTCAATGGCTGGCGAGACCTCTTCGGAATCAAGAAGAAAATGAAGACGAAGAAGAAGATAACGAATACAAAGGCGAAAAAGGAAAATAAAAGAGAGAAAAAGAGCACGAAATAAGGTAGTGTCACTAGGCTCGGCAGAGCTGCTGAGTCTAGTGGCAATCTCCTAGAAGCTATACAAAAACTCCTTTCATACTCAAGTTGCTGATTTTCAACCAAGCTAACTTAAGTGTGAAAGGAGTTTTTATTTCATCTGATATTTCCTTGCGGAAGATGAGGGATTCAAACCCCCGATACCCGGAAGAGGGTATACCGGATTTCGAGTCCAGCGCATTCGGTCACTCTGCCAATCTTCCTTGACTTATTTTGTCAGATGCAAAAGTACTACTTTTTTTGCATCCGACAAAATATTCGGTTTATTTTTTAACTAACTTAACGCTAGAAGCTATTTATTAAATAGCATTAGCCCCATTTATTAAACAGCTTTATCCCAACTGCTGCAGATATCTATCTGCCTCGATAGCAGCCTTGGCACCAGAACCAGCAGCTACAACACCCTGACGATAGATAGGGTCAGCTACATCGCCTGCTGCAAATACGCCAGGAAGATTGGTGCTGGCTGTGCCAGGAACCACCTTGATGAAGCCCTGATCATCCAAATCGATGACACCCTTGAAGAGGTCGGTGTTAGGCTTATGACCGATGGCCAGGAAGAAACCATCAATAGCGATATCAAACTTCTCCTCGTTAGTCTCTCCCATGTGGCGAACCAGATGAGCACCCTGCACACCATCATCACCAAAGAGTCCGAGCGTATTGGTCTCGAAAAGAATCTCGATGTTTTCCTTGTTCTTTACGCGCTGCTGCATGATTTCTGCTGCACGGAGATAAGGCTTGCGAACAATCATATATACCTTCTTGGCAAGACCGGAAAGATACATCGCCTCCTCGCAGGCTGTGTCTCCACCGCCCACTACGGCAACCACACGCTTGCGATAGAAGAAACCGTCGCAGGTGGCACAGGCAGAAACGCCCTGTCCGCGATACTTTTCTTCATCGGCAAGACCGAGATACTTGGCAGATGCACCGGTAGCAATGATAACGGTATCAGCCTCTATCTCGTTGCCACGCTCATCCGTGAGATGATATGGACGGGAACTGAAGTCAATCTTCTCGATGCTTCCGTCACGGATATCAGCGCCGAAGCGAGCAGCCTGCTCCTTCATATCCATCATCATCTGGGTGCCATCCACTCCGTTAGGATAGCCAGGGAAGTTTTCTACTTCTGTGGTGATGGTAAGCTGTCCGCCAGGCTGCATACCTGAATAAAGAACAGGGTTGAGTCCCGCTCTACCTGTATAGATGGCAGCGGTATATCCCGCAGGACCGCTACCTATAATCAAAGTCTTAACTTTTTCCATGATGTTGTCTATATTTTAAATATGATGATTGTTACTATAATGCTATCGGATACCCACAATCTTGTGCATCTGCACCGACAACTGCCACTCTGGGTGAGCCTTGATATACTTGATGCACTCATTCAGGATAAGATAGTTTCTGCTATCGTTCCCCACATCGCATGGCTGCAAATAGCGGAAAGTACAGGCAATGCCATGGTCGCTGATCTGATGTTCGCCATCGAATATCAGCTTCAGTTCATCTACCTGCTTCACTACAGGTTCCCCACCCTCGGTGAAATCTACCTTTGGAGAACAGGTAACCCAGTCGATACCTTCAGGAACGGCATGGGTTCCGTTGGTTTCCATCGAAAGATAATAACCAGCCTGATGAAGAGTTGCTATAAGCTGCTCATCAACCTGCAGAGAAGGTTCGCCACCCGTAAGGACGATGAATCGGCATTCGCCACCCTCTTCCAGGCATTTGGACAAGATGTCGTCTGCACTCATCTCCCTGTAGCCACGAAAATCGGTATCGCAGAAAGGGCATTTCAGGTTGCATCCGCTCATCCGGACGAATACCGCTGGTCTGCCCATCCATCTGCCTTCACCCTGCAGCGAATAGAATATTTCGTTAACTTTATACATTTTCAGAATCTTTATGGAATCAAGTTCTCTATGCCTTTTATCTTTTCTTCGTCGATAACCACTGCCGTGTTCCCGAAACTCTCCTGCACGCTTGCCTTATAGCACTCAGGAAAGAGATTCACCAGCCATCTTCCGATGTTTTCGGCAGTTGGGTTAAAGTCGAATACCTCGTTCAGGTTGGCATGGTCCAGTTTGCTATGCACGGCTTTCTTCACGTGCGTAAAGTCGATAACCATGCCATCCTGGTTCAATTCCTTGCCTACAAAGAAGAGTTCAATCTCCCAGTTATGTCCATGCAGGCTGCTGCACTTACTCTCGTAGCTGAGGGTAAGCGAATGCGCAGCAGATATTTCCAGTTTCTTTGAAATGAAGTAAATCATTTGTTCTATTTTATTATTATATTCTTCATGCAAAGATACATTAAAACATTTACAATACAAAATAAAACCGCATGTTTTTTGAAAAAAAAGCCGTAAATGTGCCTGTTTTTTTCTTTCTTAGAGAAATTATTGCTATCTTTGCACTCAAATTAACAGATGCATGCCTTCATGGGACTGTAAAATGATATAAAAATGATATAAACGATAAAAAAGATATATGAATACAATTAAGAAGATTGTACTTACGGGTGGTCCTTGCGCCGGCAAGACCACTGCCTTAGTCAAGGTGATTGAACATTTTTCGAGTTTGGGCTACAAGGTCTTTACCATTCCTGAGGTTCCTACCCTGTTCACCCAGTCGGGCATGAACTATCTCACCAAGAACGAGAAGTTTTTCTTCGAGGGAGAGAAGGCTACCTTCCTCACCCAGATAGGATTGGAAGACAGCTTTACCCGCATGGCGGAGACGCTGAACCAGCCGGTTATCATCGTATGCGACCGCGGCACGATGGATATCTCTACTTATCTTTCACCTGAGTTCTGGAATCGCATCATCTCTGAACAGGGTTATACCAATACCCAGCTCAGAGCCCGCTATGATGCCGTGCTCCACCTGGTGAGTGCTGCCGATGGTGCAGAGCAGTTTTATACCACAGCCAACAATGCGCAGCGTTTGGAAAAAGCAGATGAAGAAGGCTTGCAGATAGCCCGCGAGCTGGATAAGAAGATTGTTTCTGCCTGGAAGGGACATCCTCACTTGCGCGTCATCAACAACCATGAGGATTTCAACAACAAGTTGAACCGTGTGCTCAAGGAGATAAGTAATGTGCTGGGCATTCCTCAGCCTATTGAGGAAGAGCGAAAGTATATCGTGAAACTGACTGGCGATGTGCCTAATGCCATCGATAGCGACATCGTTCAGACCTATCTTTCGGGAGAACCAGGCAGCGAGATCCGTCTTCGAAGAAGAGGTTTCGAGGGAGGCAAGTTTGTTTATGTGCATACTTCCAAAAAGCGTGTATCCGACAACGAGCAGGTAGAAACCGAGCGCCAGATCAATGCAAACCTCTATGAGACTTTGCTCCAGCAGGCAGACCCATACCGTTCTACCATCAGAAAGCATCGCAAGAGTTTCATCTGGAAGGGACAGTATTTTGAGTTGGATGAATTCATGGAGCCTATCAAGGATCTGATGATTCTGGAAACCAAGGGCATTGCCAAACATGAGAGCGTAAAGTTCCCGCCTTTCATCCAGGTTTTAGAAGATATCACGGGCAATACAAAATACTATAATTACAATATCGCCTTGAAGCGATAGAAAAGATTGATTATAGAAAAAAGAAGGTGTGTCATAAGTATTCTCCTATTCCTATAAAGGATAATGGAGTTGAAAAACTTATGATACACCTTCTTTTTTATCTGATATCAGAAAAATCTATTCGATGGCAGCACCAAACTGCTTGACGAATCTGATAGACTTACCCTCCATATTGGCAGGTTTCTTCCATTTACCACCCAAGACAAGGATGGTGGCAGAAGAGTTGGCAGGAACCGCATCCACTGCTTCCTGAAGCTTCATGTAGTTTCCTCTGCCCTCTGCACTCACCACGTAATCGTAATGACGAACATGCTTCTTCAGCGCAGGCACCTGCTCCGCCAGGGCATCAGCCAAGGCATTTGCCACCACATGAGCACCATAAACATTATAATGAGTATTGTCCTGCTTACCCTTTGATACCTGAGGATTCTCGCCAGGCAGGAACCACATGTGCAATTTTCTGCTGCCCTTGATGCCAAGGCCGGTTTCTATATCGTGAGTAATCTTGGTAGCATCCACAAACGGCACATTCAAAGCCTTTGCCACATGGCGGGGAGCCACCACGTAGGCTCCGTGGGTATCTATCAAGGTATCGCTGTTGATTTTCTCTTCTCCAGCATAAGCCTTCCCACGCAACTTCTCATCGTCATCATTCTCTAAATCAGCAGAATAGAAGCAGCGGCGCACCACACTGTTCATCAGTACAGGAATGCCACCCTTCTGTCGGGTTTCATTCACATACTTAGCAAGATGAGCATCGAAAGTGCCACCTGGAATGGTGTAACGATTAGGGAACTTCTTCTCATCATTATGACCAAACTGGATAATGACATAATCGCCTGGCTGCATCTTATCCAGAATTTTCTGCCATCTGCCTTCATCCAGGAAGCTCTTCGAACTTCTTCCGTTTACGGCATGATTATCAACGATAATCTGATCGTCGAAGCACCCCTGGAATACCATACCCCAGCCACGCTCAGGATAGTTTCTGTAGTTTCCCTTCTCGGCAGCAGTAGAGTCACCTATGATGAAAATCGTAGTTTTATGACTGCTTGATGACATCAGCAAAGATATCAAGAGCACGGCTACCAGCGGCATCGCCACCAGGCGAAAGGTAGGAGGAAATATCTTTCCCAAAGAAATATTTTTATTCATTGTCATTGATTTGATTTGT
The DNA here is from genome assembly GCA_934216735.1 of uncultured Prevotella sp. GTDB lineage: Bacteria > Bacteroidota > Bacteroidia > Bacteroidales > Bacteroidaceae > Prevotella. Next base: position 11,285 of record CAKQCH010000008.1, on the reverse strand, counting down.
AGTTTATAGCTTCGAAATATATAATAAAAATACAAAATTATAACTTCGAAATAAATCGAAAATAAAAGATATCCGCCCCTCCATACTGAGTTTTCACAAATTCAAGCATGAAGAAAACGGATAAGCTGGGGGAAACCTTTTTCAATTACCCTCATTCCCCCAGCGTGTTATAAAGGTTATTTCTTAAAAGTAGCAACCAGTTCCTCGGCAGTAACCAGGGTCTGCTCACCGCTTTCCATATTCTTTAAAGTAACCTTGCCTGCAGCCATCTCATTCTCACCCGCAAGTACCACGAATGGAATCTGCTTGGCATTGGCATAGCTCATCTGCTTCTTCATCTTCGCCTTGTCAGGGAAAATCTCGGTACGGATGCCTGCTGCACGAGCGGCACTCACGATAGGCAGACAGTAGGCTGTCTCCTTCTCGCCGAAGTTGATGAAGAGCACCTGAGTAGAGTTCACAGCCTCCTTTGGATAGAGGTCGAGTGCATTGAGCACATCGTAGATGCGGTCGGCACCGAAACTGATACCTACACCACTCAAGCCAGGAAGGCCGAAGATGCCTGTGAGGTTATCGTAGCGACCGCCACCGGTGATACTACCCATCGGTGTATCGAGTGCCTTTACCTCGAAAATGGCACCAGTATAGTAATTCAAGCCACGAGCCAAAGTAAGGTCGAGCTCAATCTCGTTGTTCAAGCCCACGGTTTTCAAGGTATCGAGGATAAACTTGGTTTCCTCTACACCCTTCAAGCCAATCTCAGAACCTTCGAGAACCTTGGAAATCACAGCAAGTTTCTCATCGTTAGAACCTGACAATGAGATGATTGGCTGCAACTTCTCGATAGCCTCTTCAGAGATGCCATCATTGCGAAGTTCCTCGTTTACATTGTCGAGACCAATCTTGTCGAGCTTATCGATAGCCACGGTGATATCCACAATCTTCTCAGCCTCGCCGATAACCTCGGCAATACCAGTAAGAATCTTGCGATTGTTGATCTTGATGCAGACACGCACACCAAACTTTGTGAAGACGGTATCAACAATCTGCATCAACTCTACCTCGTTGAGGAGAGAATCAGAACCTACCACGTCGGCATCACACTGATAGAACTCGCGATAGCGACCCTTCTGTGGGCGGTCGGCACGCCAAACCGGCTGAATCTGATAACGCTTGAAAGGCATCTGCAACTCCTCACGATGCTGCACCACGTAACGGGCGAAAGGCACGGTAAGGTCGTAGCGGAGACCCTTCTCACAAAGTTTAGCCGCCAGCTTCAATGAACCGAGCGAATGAATATCCTCATCGCTCACCTTATTCATATAGTCACCTGAATTCAAAATCTTAAAGAGCAGCTTGTCGCCCTCCTCGCCATACTTGCCCATCAAAGTCTGAAGGGTTTCCATGGCAGGAGTCTCAATCTGCTGGAATCCATAAAGGGCATACACGTCCTTGATGGTGTTGAAGATGTAGTTGCGCTTCGCCATCTCAACAGGACCAAAGTCTCTGGTACCCTTTGGAATACTTGGTTTCTGAGCCATTTATTAATGTTTATTGTTTAATGTTTAGTGATTAATGTTCAGCGCAATGTTAACCCCTCAAAGTAAACATAAATCACTAAACATTAATCACTATAAAATTATTTACGTACGATAGTCTGAGCACGGTCTGGACCGATAGAGATGACACCAATCTTGGTCTCGAGGAACTCCTCGATGAATGCGATGTAATCCTTGAACTCCTGTGGGAACTGATCCTCAGAAGTGAACTTGGTCATATCTGTCTTCCAGCCCTTGAACTCCTTGTAAACAGGCTCAACGTCTGTAATCTCGTAAGGGAAGTCGGTGGTTACAGTGCCATCCTTCAACTTATAAGCCACACAAGCCTTGATGGTATCGAAGCCATCGAGCACGTCGCTCTTCATCATGATAAGCTCGGTTACACCGTTTACCATCACAGAATACTTAAGCTGAACCAAGTCGCACCAGCCGCAACGACGCTCACGACCTGTAACGGCACCATACTCATGGCCGAGGGCACGAATCTTGGCACCTGTCTCGTCGAAGAGCTCTGTAGGGAATGGACCTGCACCCACGCGAGTACAGTAAGCCTTCATGATACCGTAAACATTGCCGATGCGGTTAGGTCCGATACCCAAACCGATGCATGCACCTGCACAGATGGTGTTAGAAGATGTTACGAAAGGATAAGAACCGAAGTCAACATCGAGCATAGTACCCTGAGCACCCTCGCAGAGGATGTCCTTACCAGAACGGAGCACCTTGTTGATTTCCACCTCGCTGTCGATGAGCTTGAACTGCTTCAAGTATTCGATGCCCTCCATCCAGGTCTTCTCTACCTCAGTGATATCGAAGTCAGTATAGCCAAGGCTAGCGATAGTCTTGAGATGGGCAGCCTTGTGAGCAGCATACTTCTCCTCGAAGTTTTCGAGGATATCACCTACACGAAGACCCGTACGGCTTACCTTGTCGGTATAAGTAGGACCGATGCCCTTACCTGTGGTACCAACCTTGTTCTTGCCCTTAGAAGCCTCGATGGCAGCATCGAGCACGCGGTGAGTAGGCATAATGAGATGCGCCTTCTTAGAGATGAGGAGACGGCTCTTCAAGTCGTGTCCGCTCTTCTCCAAGTCCTTAGCCTCACCCATGAAGAGGTCTGGAGCCAAGACTACGCCATTACCGATGATATTCACCTTACCACCCTGGAAGATACCAGAAGGGATAGAGCGAAGCACGTATTTTTCGCCCTCGAACTCAAGAGTATGACCAGCATTAGGACCACCCTGAAAACGAGCAATGACATCATACTTAGGGGTCAATACATCAACCACCTTACCTTTACCTTCATCGCCCCACTGCAAACCGAGCAGGACATCTACTTTACCTGTGTTCATTTTTATATAATAGTATAAATTATTTTATTACTTTTCGTTACGCTTTCGCGTTATCTTGGCCTGGCATGAACTACACACGCCATAGATATAGAGCGCATAGGTGTCTTTGCGGAATCTCATCAACTTGGTTTCGTTCACCGCTTCAGTCACCGCGGGGGCATAAATCTCAGTCACCATACCACACACCGTACAAACCTGATGTATGTGGTTGTCTTTCGAAGAATAGCAGGCTTCGTATTTCACTCCGCTCACCAGGCTGTGCCTCATCACGAGTCTGAGTTCTATAAAGAGATGCATCGTGTTGTAGAGCGTTGCTCTACTCACTCTGAAGCTTCTCTTTTCCAACTCTTCGTTCAATTCTTCAAGCGAGAAATGCCCGCCAATGCTATACACTGCATCGAGAATAGCATACCTCTCTGGAGTTCTTCGATGCTTATTGCTCTCCAGATAGTTGTCCAAAATCGCTCTGACTTTGGCATCAATTTTCTCTGTCATAATCCTTGTTAGTTACATAAAACGCACAAAGATACTCATTATCCATGACATGAGGAAAGATTTAGAATTAAAAAATCTAAATTACATTACTTTTTGAGAGTTACAGCCCCATTTTGCTTACTTATCCTACATTTTCAGAAGAGGTTTCTTATATTTTCACAAGAGGTTTCTTATAAAAGCTACACTCCAGTTTCCTGATTCCGCAAGCTGCAGGATTCCTCAAGCATTATGATTCCTCCTGCATCTTGAGCATTTCCTCGTAGATGCGCTGCACCGGCAAGCCCATCACGTTGAAGTAACTTCCGTTGAGGCCCGTGCATCCGATATAGCCAATCCATTCCTGAATGCCGTAGGCTCCCGCCTTATCGAAAGGTCTATAATGAGAGATGTAATAATTGATTTCCCAGTCTGTGAGCTTCTTGAAAGATACCTCAGTTGTAACCGAGAAATGGCGCTGCCCGTCTTTGGTAGTGAGACATACACCCGTTACTACATGATGAGTTTTCCCGCTCAACATCCTGAGCATACGGACGGCATCGTCGGCTGTTTTCGGTTTACCCAGAATGATACCCTTTCCTTCCTGGTCGTTCTGCTCATCAGCGGCTGGTGCGATGACTACGGTATCAGCCGTGAGAATCAGGCATTCCTCTGCAGAAGATTCTTCTTCATTTAGAAGAGAACGATAAGCCTCCGCCTTTTTCTGGGCGATGAACTCTGCCACCTGATAGGCATCCAGATCATCCGGATAACTTTCATCAATGCCATTCAACACCTTTACTTCGAAATTTACATCCAGTCCTGCCAGCAGTTCTCTGCGGCGTGGCGAATTGCTCGCCAAAATTATCTTGTACTTCATCTGTTTTTTACTTTGAACTTTATTACCTAAATCTCTACCATCCGAAAGCCTTGGCGCTGGAGAGCCAGTGCCCCTGGGCACGCAACACCTGCTCCACGATGTCGCGACCTACTCCATCGCCACCCTCGCGAGAAGAGATATAACGGGAAATCTCCTTGATGTCTGAACAGGCATCAGAAGGACAACATGGACAGCCGCAGCGACGCATCACTTCATAATCAGGAATATCATCGCCTACATAGATGATTTCCTCATCAGAAAGCTGATACTTCTTCAGGAAGGCATCATAGGTGTTGATTTTCACGGCACATCCCATAAAGATGTCCTCTACACCTAAACCTTCATAACGCTTGCGGATAGCCTCGGTGGTTCCACCCGTCAAAATGACGATGCGCAAGCCCACCTTCTGGGCCAACTGGATGGCATAACCATCCTTGATGTTCACCGTGCGAAGAGGTTCGCCGGTGCTGGCGAGCGTGATGGTCTGGCGAGAAAGTACGCCATCCACATCAAACACAATCGCCTTTATCTTTTTTAAATCGTAATTTATCATAATATATGCATTAATTCAACTCGTGAATACTCTTGCTCATGCAGTCGTAAATCTTCTGGAAATAAGGCTGATTCTCCAGAAGCTGTATCTGCTTACCAATCACATTCTCATCATATCTCACGGCTGGTCCGGTCTGGGCTTCCTTCGGAGTCATCCCGTGAACCTTGGCGGCAGTTTCGTCGATGAGCGGAAGCATCACGTCAAACGGGATGCCATGCTGCTGCAGAAGTTCCTGGCTTGCGGCGTAGCAATGGTTGGCGAAATTGCAGGCGAAGACCGCAGAGAGATGCAGATATTTCCTATCTTCGCTGGAAAGCTGAAACACCCGATGGCTTATCTGGCCAGCCAAGCCCTCTATCTGCTTCAGCGCAAACTCATCATTTGCCTCTATAAAACAAGGAATGATGCTGAAATCCACCTCGCGCTGCTTCGAGAATGTCTGCATCGGATAAAGCACGCCATAATGCAGCGCCTTTCCCCGGAAAACCGACATCGGCATGGAACCAGCCGTATGCAGGAACACCTTCTTTTCGCCCCCACAGAGCTGCGAGATAAGCTGCTCCAGCGCACTATCCTTCACCGAGAAGATATACACATCGGCATCATCACGCACCTGCGCCATGTCCGTGAGCGGCTCCGCATCCCAAAGAGAAGCCAGGGTTTCTGCCGACTGCATGGTGCGGCTGAACACCTGAACCATATCGTGTCCGGCAGCATGCAAGGCCTTGCCAAGATGGGTAGCAAGATTACCAGCTCCTATCAAAACTATCTTCATAAATCTATTCCTTTTCTTTGAAATAAATTAAACTTCTATCATTTTATGTGCAAAAATACTAAAAAACAACGATACTGGGGCAGAAAAGTTGTTTTTTTATAATTAATTTATTATTTTTGCAGAGCGAATATATAAGTGGTCATGTAAATATGAAGAAGAATTATGAAATAAAGGTATATACGAAAAGCGATGAACTTCCCCCACTTCTGGCGGGCAATTTCTTTCATAGCCTGGAACTCTTCGAGATTAGCGAAGGAGTATCAGGAGATACCCCCTTCATGGCTGTAGCAACCGAAGACGGGAGAACGATAGCTCAGATGCTTGCCGTGCTTCACACCCACCACACCTGGTTTCCACCTTTTATATATACGCATGCGCACGCACATGGAGAAGGCATCTATCTTTCTGCAGAAACAGAAGAAGAACTCTTCCCGCTCCTTCTCCACGCCCTTACCCGCAAACTTTGCAGTCACCACTGCCTCTACATCGAATTCTCGGAATTGCAGAAGAAAATGTTCGGCTACCGCCATTTCCGGCGCTTGGGCTATTTCCCTGTGGCATGGCAGGAGATATACAACTCCCTTCATAGCATGAATCCCGAAGAAAGACTCACCGACAGAGCCAGACGGCAGATTGAAAACGGAAAAAACAAGGGATTAGAGTGCCACGAGACCCACAACCAGGAAGAAATCAGGAAATTCTATCAACTCTACCGGAATTTCTATCGCTTCAAGCCACGCCGCTACGTGCCCCCTATGGAATACTTCGAATCTCTCAGCCAGAGCAACGAGGCAAAAGTCTTTATCACCACTTACGAAGGAAGAAGATTCGGAAGAGAAGGCAAAGAAACGGGGACGATAGACGGAGAAGATTTCCATGCAGCAGGCAACCGGAAGATTGTGGGCGGATGCACCCTTGCCTTCAGTAAAGACGATGCCTATCTCTGGCATCTCGCCTCACGCCGAAAGCGCTACATCTATCTGCATCCCGACACGATGACAGTATGGCACGCCATCAGCTATGCCTATCAGCATGGCTACAGGCACATCCACTTCATGGACGTAGGCTTGCCCTGGAAGCAGAACCCCTACCGCGAATTCATCCGCAGCTTCGGGGGCAAGCCCGTAGCAAAATACCGCTGGTTCAGATGCAATATCGGCATCATCAACCGACTGCTGAAATGGATTTACAAGCTCTGAGCATGCTCGGAGCTTTCCATTGCCTTTTCGAGCAATCTTACACCTTTTTCCGTGCAGAGACCCCGAATCACGATGAGGAAATGATGAGCAAACAAATCCTTCATCGAATACTTGCGATAAAGCTGCCTATGCATGATTTCCTCCATGCTCACATTGGCCGTATCTATCAGAATTTCATAATTCACGTCGGCACGGAAGAACCCTTCTCTCACTCCCGCCTCGAAGAAGCGAAGGCTGTCATCACGTTCCTGGGCACGCAACTCCTGCAAAAACTTTACCACACGCGGCATCCTGTGGATTTCCTCATAGAAAACCACACCCACCATCTTGTTCAACTCCATCTGCTGGCGATAAACATAACTGATGACATCAATCACATTCTTCGCCTTCGCCGAGGCATAAGCCTCCACTTTCCGCTTCATCTCCTCATGCTTCGCCTTGATGCCCGCAATCAGCATCTCCTCCTTATCGCCGAAGATTTCATAAACCGTACGCTTAGACACATGGAGTTCCACGGAAATCTCGTCCATCTTCACAGCCTTCACCCCACGCTTATAAAACTCGGGCATGGCAAACGCAATGATCTTATCACGCAATTCCAGTTTATTTTGCTTATTTTCTACCATTTCTTTAACTTGTTAATTGCAATATCTATATGACATTTTCACACCTAAACAGGATTTTTTTGTGCAAAGATACAAAAAAAAACAAAAAACCATCTTATTTTCATAAGTTTTTTATTACCTTTGCACAAACTTTTAGGAAACGCGCAATTTTTGCGCCAATCTGTAAGGAATTAAATCTTTAAACCAATATATTGTTATGGTAAAAATCACGAAAGAGGCGGCTCTTGAATATCACGAAAGTGGCCGTCCTGGTAAGATTGAGGTTAAGCCAACAAAACCTTATCACACACAAACAGACCTGAGCCTTGCTTACTCACCTGGCGTGGCATATCCATGCTTGGAGATTCAGCAAAACCCAGACGACGTTTACAAGTACACAGACAAGGGTAACCTGGTTGCTGTAATCAGCAATGGTACTGCCGTGCTCGGACTCGGCGATATCGGCGCCATGAGCGGCAAGCCAGTAATGGAAGGAAAAGGACTGCTGTTTAAGATTTACGGTGGCGTGGATGTATTCGACATCGAGATCGACGAGAAGGATCCAGCGAAGTTCTGCGAGACAGTGGAGAGAATCGCTCCTTCATTCGGCGGTATCAACCTGGAGGATATCAAGGCTCCTCAGTGCTTCTACATCGAAGAGCGCCTGAAGAAGACCCTCGACATCCCAGTGATGCACGATGACCAGCACGGAACTGCCATCATCTCGGCAGCAGGTTTGAAGAACGCCCTCGAAGTAGCCGGCAAGAACATTGCCGACGTGAAGATCGTGGTGAATGGTGCCGGTGCTGCTGCCATCAGCTGTACCAAGCTCTACGTAGCTCTCGGCGCACAGGTGAAGAATATCGTGATGCTCGACTCTAAGGGCGTTATCACCAGCGACCGCGAGAACCTGACTGAGCAGAAGAAGCTGTTCGCTACCGACCGCCGTGACGTTCACACACTCGAAGAGGCTGTGAAGGGTGCCGACGTATTCGTAGGCCTCAGCAAGGGTAACGTGCTTTCCAAGGACATGATCCGCTCGATGGCTGACAGCCCTATCGTATTCGCACTTGCCAACCCTGTGCCGGAAATCAGTTACGAGGACGCTATGGACAGCCGTCCCGACGTATTGATGTCAACAGGCCGTTCAGACTATCCAAACCAGATTAACAACGTAATCGGTTTCCCATATATCTTCCGTGGTGCACTCGATGTTCATGCCCGTGCCATCAACGAAGAGATGAAGATGGCTGCCGTTCATGCCATCGCCGATTTGGCTAAGCAGCCTGTGCCAGATGTAGTTAACGACGTTTACCACGTAAACGACCTTACATTCGGCCCTAAGTACTTCATTCCAAAGCCAGTAGACCCACGTTTGATTACCGAGGTTTCTGCTGCCGTAGCCAAGGCTGCCATGGATAGCGGCGTGGCCCGCACTCCTATCACCGACTGGGAGAAGTACAAGCAGGGATTGCGCCAGTTGCTGGGTCAGGAGACCAAGCTCACCCGCAAGCTCCATGATACAGCCCGCCTCCATCCACAGCGCGTGGTATTCGCCGAGGGTGGTAACCCAACCATGCTGAAGGCTGCCGTTCAGGCTAAGAACGAAGGCATCTGCGAGCCTATCCTGCTGGGTAACCCAGACCGTCTGAACCGTGTGGCTAGCCGCTTGAAGCTCGACCTCTCTAACATCGAGATTGTGGATATGCGTGCCGACAACGAGCAGGGTCGCCGTGCCAAGTTTGCCAAGCACCTGGCAGAGAAGCGTGCCCGCGAGGGATACAGCTTCGAGGAGGCTTATGATAAGATGTACGAGCGCAACTACTTCGGCATGTCTATGGTTGAGCAGGGTGATGCAGACGCGTTCATCACTGGTCTCTACACCAAGTACAGCAACACCATCAAGGTGGCTAAGGACGTAATCGGCATCCGCGACGAATACAAGACCTTCGGAACCATGCACATCCTTAACACCCAGAAGGGCGTATATTATATTGCAGACACATTGATCAACCGTCACCCAGACGAGGATATCCTTACCGATATCGCCAAGTTGTCTGCTGGCACCGTGAAGTTCTTCAACGAAGAGCCGGTAATGGCCATGTTGAGCTACTCTAACTTCGGTACCGATGCCATCGGTTCTCCTGTAAAGGTGAAGAAGGCAGTGGCAGAGATGCAGAAGGAATTCCCAGAGCTCGCCATCGATGGTGAGATGCAGGTGAACTATGCACTCAACAAGGATCTTCGCGATGAGAAGTATCCATTCTCACGCCTCAAGGGCAAGGATGTGAATACATTGGTATTCCCTAACCTGAGCAGTGCGAACGGTGCCTACAAGCTTCTCCAGGGCTTGAACCCTGAGGCAGAAATCATCGGCCCTATCCAGATGGGCTTGAACAAGCCTATCCACTTCACTGACTCTGAGAGCAGTGTACAGGATATCGTAAACATCACAGCCGTGGCCGTGATAGATGCTTACGTAGAGAAGATTAAGAATCAGAAATAAATCATTTGTCGAGGGGTAACATTACCCCCCGCATCATCTTCATTCGAGGCAGGAGCTTGTGAAAGTTCCTGCCTTTTTTGTTTCTGCAGTCTTTCTTATGTTTCTGTAGTTTTCTTTTGTATCTGTAGTCATCCTTTCTACTCTTTTCTGTGTGAACGATAGTTAAATATTGCTTTTGTGTTCCCACACACTTGATATAGAGCAAAAAAACATGGCTAAATATTTGGCGATATGGAAAATAAGTCTTATCTTTGCAGCAGTTATCCTGAAAACAATCTTTTTACCTTAAGAAGACTAATACCTATTGAAGATTTGGAGCGGTAGCCTGTGAAGGTCATCGCTTTTTTTGTTAATAACCCCACGCCATTTTTTGTTAATACCCCTCTTTTTTGTTAATTCTTCCTAAAAGAAGAAAGATTTTCATTCCCCTATTCTCTTATTTCAAAGAAAGTTAGTAATTTTGCACCCCGAATGCTCATGGATTGGGCAAATATTACAGAAAAAGTTAAGTTCGTTGGGGCTCGGTCAAGATCCGGCACGAAGCTGGACGCCTCGCGGAAAAACCCGTTTATATAAATAATTAAATGTACGCAATCGTAGAAATTAACGGTCAGCAGTTCAAGGCTGAGGAGGGCAAGAAGCTCTTCGTACATCACATCAAGGATGTTGAGGCAGGTCAGACTGTTGAGTTCGACAAGGTTTTGCTCGTTGACAAAGACGGCTCAATCACTGTCGGTGCACCAGCTGTAGAGGGTGCAAAAGTAGTAGTAGAAGTAGTGAACCCACTCGTTAAGGGTGACAAGGTCATCGTCTTCAAGATGAAGCGCCGCAAGGACTATCGCAAGAAGAACGGTCACCGTGCACAGTTCACTGAAGTATCAATCAAATCTGTAATCGCTTAAAATTAGGAGGAATTAGAAAATGGCACATAAGAAAGGTGTTGGTAGTTCTAAGAACGGCCGTGAATCAGCTTCACAAAGATTAGGCGTTAAGATCTGGGGTGGTCAGAGCATCATCGCAGGTAACATCATCGTTCGCCAGCGTGGTAACAAGCACTTCCCAGGTGAGAATGTAGCTCAGGGTAAGGATGATACATTGTATGCTTTGGCAGACGGTATCGTTTACTTCCACAAGGGCCGCAAGGACAAGAGCACAGTTTCTGTTCTCTCTCCAGAGGTTTACGCTGAGAAGACTAAGAAAGCTGACGCTTAAATTTTAAAGTTTTAGAAAAAACTATTCCAAACAAACAACATAGAAGCCTGCTCATACCTAGAGCAGGCTTTCTTCGTTTATATAGTAACCTCAGGTCCCCAAAGGGGGCCAACTTTCAATAACCGCTGGTGGAATGACCGAAGGTCATGGAACCTGCGGACAACCAATAG
>CAKQCH010000007.1:0-43881 GCA_934216735.1 uncultured Prevotella sp. | reverse complement strand
CGGATTACATCCACATCAGGCACATCAGCCCAAACCACAGGATTGGCGAAATTCTTCTCAAACTTCCACCAGTCGAAATTGAAGAGTTTGCTTCCCTTCAATCCCTTGAACACGAAGTATATATCATGTTTTCCTGTCACTTTCTTTAGCATTTGTGCCGAGAAAGTCTTCCACTTTTCCCAGCCACCGGTCCTGGTCACGTCAATCTTTGCTACCTGTTCACCATCCTCCTTGTCGAGATGCACTTCCAGCGAACCGCCCAGGGATGAGCAAGCTGCAGAGATGGCAAACTGGTCTGGTGACTCGTTGCCGAAGTCCACCTCGCGTACCTTTATATAATCACCGGTATGAATCTCAGAAATATATACACCTGTTTCATCCGTCTGTTCCGACTTCACTCCCTTAGAGAAAGCGATGGTTTCTGCCTCCTGACGCTTGAAAGGATTGAGAGTACCGATAGGAGATACTCCCTCCTGTGTATGATGGATGATAGGGAATGTGCCATCAGCATTATACTTGAATTCCTCTACGGCAACACTGCGTCCGAATCCACCACCCAGTTTGCCTGTATGATAGAAGAAATAAGATTTGCCCTTGAAATCGGTCACACCACAGTGGTTAGTGAAGGAACCCGTTTTCTCCAATGGCATGATATTGCCTTGATACTTCCACGGTCCGAGCGGTTTCTTGCTCATCGAGTAAGCGATATGCTCAGGCACTCCACCTGCAGCATAAAGCATATAATAGTTCTTGCCACGCTTCATGAACCAAGGACCCTCGGTATAATTATCTTTATATTTCACGGTAGAGTCACGATTCTCCACGTCAGGAGCACCAAAGCCATCCACGGTCATGTGGATTCTGCCCACCTGTCGTTTGTCATCAATGGCTTCCTTAGGGTCCACTCCGCCCTTCAGGCTAATCATGTCGTCATTCAACTTGGCATAATAGAGATGAGGATTGCCCCAATAGAGATATGCCTGCCCATCATCATCTATCCAGACCGTAGGGTCGATATTATCCCACTGACCATTATCAAAGAGAGGTTTGCCGAGTGCATCCTTGAAAGGACCCGTAGGCGAATCGCTCACGGCAACACCGATGGCGATACCACCACTCAACTTGGAGTGGGCGCAGATATACCAGTAATATTTACCATTGCGCTTGATGGTTTGTGCCGCCCAGGCACGGTCATCCGCCCAAGAAAAAGAACTCAGGTCGAGTGGAGAACCATGGTCGGTCCAGTTTACCATATCGGTGGTGGAATACACACGCCACTCGTTCATCCAGAAAAAGTCTGCCCCATCCTCATCGTGTCCGGTATAGACATAGAGGGTATCCCCATCCACCATCGGTGCAGGGTCGGCGGTCAACTGGGTTTGTATGATTGGATTCTGCGCATTCACTGTTGCGCCCAAGTTCATACACAATGCCGAAGCAATCAAAAACTTATTGTTCATTGTTTATTCTAAATTATTAGTTTCTATTTTTGAGCGCAAAGGTAGCAATAAAACCAACATTTTACTTTGCTGTATGTCGCAAATACTTTGGCAAATCAACCATGGTGTAAGAAAAAACGGTGCATTTCAAAAGAAACACACCGTTTTTACATCTTTACCTACAAGTTTTGCCCGAAATAGCTGTATCAATTGTTGTCAGGATTGCTAGTCACTTGATTTTTAGCATGTATCTTAAGATATACTTCTTTTGCCCACTTATCAACAAAAAAAGTAGATTCATAATCAAAATTCTCTTGCAACATGTTAATTTCTGGATTATTTTTCTTATAACATACTAACACTGAGTCTCCTTCTTCTGGTACTCTGCCATTTTTTTTCTTCCATACTCCATATTCTGAATCATCTTTATATTTTATACCATTAATGACATAAGAATAATACATTTTACGTACTTTCCTAAGTGTATTAACATCATAGACAACCCCTTTTACTAAAGAATAGCCCTTTTTAAGTTCATATCTATTAGCTTCAATTTGATACATATCTAGAAAATCCATTAAAGTCACAGAAACTAAACCAATGACAATGCCTAGCCCAAAACCCAATAAGCGACCCAGCCAAAGGGGAAGATTATCAAAAAACTCAATGTATCTTTTTCTCATAAATTCTTAATTTTATTATAATAGTCAGATGTACCATAACATACATCAACGCCGACTTGTTTTACCTTATTAATGTCTTCAATTCTTTTGATTGTAGTCAATTATATAAGGTGTGATGGTACTTACGATGTGCCGAAAAGCCTCCGGGAAGTCGTCTTGATAGTCCTGGCGAATTGAGAAGAGGCACATTCCATTTATTGCCTGACTATGGCACTATATTGCCCTTTACTAGGGCAACTTTTTGCCATTGCCGGGGTGAAGAGTGGTGAAGAGTAGACTACCACTCTTCACACATCTAAACAGCTGTATGTTAGCTATTTGCGGTATATTTGTGAAGAGTGAAGAGTGTTTTTAAAATATGTATCAAAACGAGGGTACTCCTTGTCGAAGCACCCTCGTTAACAGGATTTTGTATGAATTCTTATTTTTTACTTCTGAATCTTCTTCTTACCGTTGCTTACCACAACGCCCTTATAGTTCTTGCCTACACGCTTTCCAGCAACATCATAGGTTGCCGCAGCTGAAGAAGACTGGGCGTTCTGAATCTCATTGATGCCAGTTGTGCCACCGAAATCGAGGTCGATAGAACGAGATGCAGCAGTAGAAAGAGCTGTAGATGGAACAGAGATGTATGCTCTGAAGGCATCAATGCTAGCGTTGTCGCCTGCATGTACAAACTTGCCATCGCTTGCACTGAATCCATAAACCTCCATACCTTCTTGCTTGACAGACTCCTTAGCCTGAAGCGTACCTACAAAAGAATAGCCTCCAGATACAGATGTCTTAGCCGCAGCAGGAACATCAGCGATGTCCTTGGCAGCAGCAATCTCCACCAAGAGCTTGCCACTAGCGGATGGAATCAAGAGGTATGGCGTGTAAGCCTCGATTGCAGTAGCTGGGGTAAAGGTTGCCGTAGAACCACTAACTGCAGACAAGGTATAAGCCTTACCTACGTTTGCCAGTTCCTCTGCCGTCAAAGCAAAAGGCAAGCAAACGGTACATGGCTGACCCTGTGTGAAATTACGGTCGTAAGAGACGTTAGAGCCTGTGGATGCTGCGATAGCGAAAGGAGACTCTGTGTTGACAGCCTGATACTCACCGATAAAGTCGATGGAGGTGAAATTCTGAGCACCAGCATTTCCCCAATCATCCTTCAGCGATGTGCATCTATCTAGGCTAAATGGCACCAAAGTTTCGTTTCCCGTCATGGTTATATATACCGTGTTGCCGATACGATCCAAAGCACGGAATTGTGTTTTCTTACTGCTATCAAACTCATTTACATTTACTCGGAGAACGCTATAACCATTCAGATTAATATAGCCATTAATCTCTTTGTTATCAGAAGAATATCCAAACAAAACACCACTCCATTCAGATTTGCCAAAGTTGTTAGAAATTCCACCAGACATTGCCTCAGCACCACTATCTGTAGTTTTATACCACTGGAATGGAGCATTAACATTAGAGTTTTCATCCAAGGTTGTGGTAACGGTCAGAGTCTCAATGTCATCTGTCTCAAGGGTAACGTCAGCAGGCAAAACGGTAAGAGAACCACTGGCTCCCTGACCTGCAATCGAAATACGAGCAATATCATCAAGAGTTTTACCTTTCAAATCCAATGTTGAAAGATCTATATCCACATTAGTATCACTGGCATTCATGTACTTTATTTCCTTTTTATCATTTGCCAAATCTGTATAAAAAATCAATCGATATGGACCAGAAGGAGCGCCTATCTTTAATTTAAGATGCTTGTACTTGCTTGCCTTACCTTGCAAGTTGTCAAACATCGTTACCAAGTTAGCATATGATAGTTTCCACTCAAAATTACCTGTAGCTGCATCATAAACAACATTATTAGTAGATACACTAGCCATGCTGCTCTTCATTGTAGAAACCTTAGCAGATGCCCCCCCACAGAAAAGCATAAGGGCAGCACATACAGAAAGTATTATTTTTTTCATAATCTATTCTATTCCTAATTAATAATCCCAATAAACAAATAACTTATTATCTACTTACCAGACATAAGTTTATCCTAGCGAACCATCATAATACTCATCCTCTGGATAATCATACTCCTTATCCTCATTAGGATTAGAGGCTGCCAACAATGAACACTGAAGTTGCATTTCATGCACTTCAATTTCTGGTTTAAAATACTTTTTCTTCATAATCTTAAGTTTTTAAAATTAAAATTGTTTATATGTTATATTTTATACGTCTATATTGCTAGACTTCAAATTCTGCTTAAACATTCGTTTCTGTTTCGGCTGCAAATTTACTGCAAAAAGAGAAACAAGGCTTTGGTTTATGTTCCCAAAACCTTGTTTCATGTTCCAATACTCTTTCAAAATCCTCAGAAAAGCATATTTTAAACATTATACCTACAAGTTTTGCCCGAAATAGCTGTATCTGTTGTTGTCTGGATTGGTATGAAGAGCGCCCTTACTTTACGTAAGGACTCTCTAGCATTCCTAGATGAGTAGGTTTATACCCGCCAAGATTGATGAGTATTTTCTCAAATACAATACCAGGCTGCATAGGACGAAGTCTCAAGGTATGTTCAGCCTTCCCCGTGTTTCCTACAGCCATCCTCACCTTCTTCTCGATGATGCGCGATGCGGCTGTAGGATACATCAAGTCGTACTTATGCTCCCAGTTCAGATTCTGATTCAGCCCTACAATCTCTTCCTTGCCACCATCCAGCGACACTGCCACATAATGACCGCCCAGCACAAATGGCATCACTGCATCGGTAACAAGATGTACATCCACCGAATCCATATCTGCCTTAAATCTCATCTTATAGGTAAGATACGCTCCTGCTGTTGGCTGGGTATATGGGAAGAGAGCTATACCCGACTTCGTTCGTCCTAAACCAGGGATGAGTCTCCACTGCGACTTGTCAGATTCAGCTGGTTTCAGTGAGAAGAGATGCTCTGCCTCCATCACCACCATGCCGCCATCTTGCTCAAACACGTAGCCTGTACTAGGCTGCGTAACGGCAAAAGGGGTACTCTGCTGAATGCGATATACCATAGGCATAACTTGATGCTGCGGGGCATGCCAGTTTTGATAGCCGATATGCACTTGATCCATCATGTGATTCCACTTGCCATTGGCGATATGGTGATTATAATTGTCGCAGAGCAAGGAGTCTCTCTTGTAACATTCCTCCACCCTATCTGCCCATGTATTAGCCTCAATACGTCCCTCACGATAGAGTTGCTTGTTCATCGCCAAAGAGTAATACATATCATAGAGATTTGCCATGCCCTGTATTGGGAAGAGAACCAACTCTTGATAGGCATCCTTCGCAGTCTCATCCAGGGTGATATACTGACGCAGGGCTCGTGCCTCCAAGGCCAGGAATTCATCCCGTACGCCCTTAAACTCTCCCGTCTGCAAATTGTATGTCTTGTCATCCAGCAATTCGGCTTGCACCCTAGACGCATATCTTCCATAGCTCATCAAGAGACGAGCAGCCTCTTTCGCTTCTTTATCACCAAACTGCTGGGCACAGAATCCCTGTGCATATTGCTCCAGGTTGCTGGCATCGAAGGCATCGGGATTCCATGCCATGTTCATAAAAAAGTCGATGGCAAACTCATGGGGCTTGATATCACCGACATTGAGCATCCAGAGTTTATCCACACCATGTTGATAAGTGGCTTGCAACTGCTCCCACATCTCGGCGATATGCGACATGGTGAGCCACTTGCTGGCTCTCGGGGCACCATAATAGCCTACATGATAATACATACCATAGCCGCCCTTGTGGAAATTTTTCTTTCTATCAGGAAGTCGGCGCACATGACCGAAATTGTCATCGCAAAGCATCACGATGACATCATCGGGCACCTTGAGTCCCTGGTCATAATAATCGAGCACCTCACTGTAGAGTGTCCAGACCTGTGGGGTCTCGGCGGCTGGTTTCCTGGTGACATCAGCTATGATTTTTCGCTGTTCCGAAATGATTTGTTCCATCAGCCGGAAGTTAGCCTCTCTACTACCTGCATCGGTCATCGGACGATCTTCGTCACCTCTCATACCGATGGTCACGAGCTTGTCGTAACCCTTGCTATTCTCGATTCCCTCTCGGAAGAAACGCTTGATGGCATTCTTGTTGGTCAACCAGTTCCATTCACCGTTGCCATAGTTCTTCTTATGTCGAATCCACTCTTGCTGCGAGCGTTGCATCGGCTCATGATGCGAGGTACCCATCACGATGCCATATTCATCAGCCAGTCGGGCATTCTCCGGATCATCCTCATTGAAGCAGTTGCCCTCATACAGTCCGTTCTCATCCTTCAAGATAGGTACCAAAGGCTTGTATTCCTTGAACGAGCCCCACATGGCAGGCCAGAGGCAGTTTGCCTTGAGGCGAAGGAGGAGTTCGAAGACATGGGCATACATCTGGCTGTTCATGCCCCCAAACTTATTTCTAGCCCAGGTGGTCATACAAGGGAACTCATCATTGATGAAGAAACCACGATATTTCACTTTCGGCTCTCCACTCTCCACAGAGCATGGCTTGGCAAAGACCTCCTCATGCTTGGCTATCGGCGCATCCGCCCACCAATACCAAGGCGACACCCCCATCTGTCGGGAAATCTCGTAAATGCCATAGATGGTGCCACGCATATCGCTACCTGCCACCACCAAGGCACGCTCCATACCCTTGGCTGGATGATCAATGGTCTTGATGACAAAGCTCTCCCACTTGCCCTTGAGCGAACGCTCTGGCAAGATGCCTTTCTTGGCAAGGCGAGTAATAGCTTCACTCACTCCGTATGTACCAATGAGGATGGGGTAACGCACCACATCCTCGCCCTGGCAGCACACTCTGGGTGAACGACCCGACACGGTATAGATATCCTTACGCAGGTCTTCCGCTGCTCTTTTCACACCTTGTTTTTCATGAGCATCCATACAGATAGCAGACATCTGAGAAGCGGTGGAAATAGGGAATGCTCCCCCTTGCTGTCGGAAGCTGATAAAGGAATCAGCCATTGCAGTGAGGGCAAACATCACAAAACAACAGGCTAAGAGAGGCCTTGACCATGGAAAGTTGATCTTCATTTGAAATTTCATACTGTAATATTATTAAAATAGAGAAATTATGAAAAATAGAGAAGAAGGGGATTACCCCACCTATTCCCTTTTTTATGCAAAGGTACAACTTTGCTCCAAGAACAACTTTTCTCCATGTTCCAAACACTTTGGCGTACATTCCCACATCAACAAAAATATGATAAATACTGCCCAATTAAGTCAATATCTAAGACTAAAGCGCTAACATGATGACCTGCCATCTTACCATTAACATAGATCACCTTTCTATATGTTGCAAAAACATCGCAAATTTAAACTTGTAACAAGAATATATGTTTAAGAAACATACGAAACATCAATTATACCATTATTTTTATAACTTTGCAAACACAAACATATAATAATATATAGCAATATGATAAAAATCAAAAATCAGTGCATGGGATTCATGCTCACAGCCATCCCATTGCTTTCGCTCAGCACTCCTTGCATGGCACAAAATCCATATCTCCCACTTTGGGAACATGTGCCAGACGGAGAACCTAGAGTATTCGAAGACCCTGACAACCCAGGGAAGTACAGAGCTTACATCATAGGCTCTCACGACACATCCTTCAAGTCTTACTGCGGATCAGACATACGCATGTGGTCTGCCCCAACAGAAGACCTCACCCAGTGGAGAGACGAGGGAGCCATTTTTTCCTATCACATCAACAACCAATGGGACACCATGTTTGCTCCCGATCTGGTAGAGATAAAACGAAAAGATGGAACAAAAGATTACTATCTCTATCCTCACTCCCGAGGATACAAGCGTGTGAGAATGGTCTGCAAAGGCAAGCGACCTGATGGTCCTTTCACTCCCATCAACCTCAATGCAGATGGAACGGAAGAGCTGCCAGGCAGCATCCTCGACTTCGACCCTTCCGTATACATCGAGAATATCACTGACCCAAAGGATCCAGATTACGACACAGGATTCAGAGCATACGGCTACTGGGGATTCCAACATTCATCAGCAGCGCAACTCGACCCTAGCACCATGTACTCGCTCAGACCAGGTACTGAGCTCATCAAGTACTCGCTGCCAGCTTGCGACGCACAAGGCAACGTAAGAGACCCTAAGGGAACAACCTACCCTATCATCAAGGGACAGAAGCCTACAGATTTCAACTTCTTCGAGGCATCATCCATCCGAAAAGTAGGCAACAAGTATGTGATGATTTACTCCGGCTATTCCGGAAAGGAATACGGATTAGGCAACACCAACTCCACCTTGCGATATGCCTATGGAGACACCCCATTAGGTCCATGGAAGAATGGTGGTGTATTGGTTGACTCACGTGGAGTGGTTCCTAACGAAGACGGCAGCAAGTTAGTCACAAGCAATGCCGCCCATAACACCCATGGCAGCCTACAGGAAATCAACGGTCAATGGTATGTGTTCTATCATCGCCCACCACGTGGATTTGGGTTTGCCCGTCAGTCTGTCGTTGCTCCCGTTACCATCCAATGGGATAAGAAATCTGTGGAAGAAGGCGGAAAAGTGGTTATCAGGGCATACGATCCATACAACAAGAAAGGCGTCTGGACCGCCAAAGCATCCGACAACACAGAATACACGGGAGCAGAAGTCACTTCGGAAGGATTCCAGATATACGGCTTGAATCCATACCACTACTATTCTGCAGGTATCGCCAGCTATCTGAGCAACAACCAAGCCATGCAGGATGCCTGGGACGTATGGAACAACCACATGCCTGTAAACATGAACGCTGGTGACATCGTTGGATTCAAGTATTTCGGATTCGGCGGTCTCAGCAAAGCACAGAAAGGATTGCAACCTTTTGAGGGAACAAAAAAAGGAAACGGCACCCAACTTAATATCTTTGTGAAGGCAAAAACGCAAAAGAGCTTCAAGATCAAAGTAATGATGGATGGTCCATGGGCAAACAAGACATGGAAAGGCAAATTGCTTGGTGAGCTAACCGTGCCTACCCAGACTTCAGCACAGGGAATCCAAAAGTTGACACTGGACGTAGCTGACAAGGTCGATGGTATCGGCAAGAAACATGCCATCTATCTCATCGCCGAAGGTGAGGGCAAGCAACTTTGCGAACTGGAGGGCCTCGGATTCACCAAGAAGGGCGAGAACATGGAATGCCCAGTATCGCCTACCATCGAAATCAAGATGAACGGCAGAAAGCTCAATGTTCCTACCATTCCAACGAGAATGACCAATGAGAATGGCAACTTCGGTTACAATGAGTATGATGTCATCGCCTCTTTGCAAACAGGCGAGAAGAGCGCACCACGCATCACTGCATCATCCGACAACAAGGAGGTGGAGATAGAGATTCTTCAGCCTAAGACCTTGCAAGACAAGGCTTATGTGAAATGCACCTACAAGGGCATCAGCAAGAATTACACCATCCACATCAAATAATACATTGATTTTCGTTGTATTCATCATTATGATTGTTTATTCGTTTAACGCTACAAAATTACGAATAAACAATCATAATGACTTTTTTTTAATGTTTCAAATACTTTACTCAGTATATTTTGCCGCATATTCCGTAGGCGACATTCCGAAATATTTCTTAAATGCAGTGGAGAAATGACTATTATTGGCAAATCCCACCATATATGAAACCTGCGTAATGTTGATTTTACGCTCTCTTATCAATCGGGCAGCCTCATTGAGACGGATGTTTCTCAAGAACTCGCTGGTAGGAACACCGGTCATTTCCTTCAACTTACGATGCAGCTGGGTGCGGCTTACGCCCACCTCATCACACATTTTCTCTACATTGAAGTCAGAATCGCTCAAGTTCTCGTTCACTACCTTCATGATACGCTCCATCAGCTCCTCATCGTAGCCTTTCACCTCTACCTTCTCCACCTTGTCATCCTGCTTCAGAGCTCCACTGAACTTACCCTTCAGGCGACGTACATTGTCGATGAGATTGTCTATCGTGAGATGAAGTTCCTCCAGACTGAACGGCTTTGCCAGATAAGCATCAGCTCCTAGCTTAATACCCTCTAGCCTATCGCTGATTTCCGATTTGGAAGTAAGCATGATTACTGGCACGTGGCTGATATTGGCATTGCCCTTGATATTCCTAAGCAGCGTGATACCATCCATCTCAGGCATCACCACATCGCTTACCACCAGGTCGAAATCGCCTGAAAGCAACTGGTTCAAAGCCTCCTTGCCATTGTTGCAGATTACAAAGCGATACCAGTCGCTCAGTTCCGACTTGATGTAACGGCAGATCTCGATATCATCATCCACCAGCAGGATTTTACAGTTTCTGCTAGCCGCACCTCTCTGCGGTTTCTTTCCATTCACCACGTAGTCTGAATTAATCTGGCTATCCTTAAGATGTTCTTTTCCCAAAGGCAATTCTATGATGAAACAGGCACCGCTCGTTCCGTCCTCTCGGTTGCGTGCTGTCACATCGCCACCATGAAGCCTTACGATGGATCGGCATAGATTCAAGCCGATGCCCGAACCTCCCAGGTGCATATCAGCCGAATTCTTTCCCTGATAGAAGCGTTCAAACAGGGTTTTGGCATCATCGTTCTTTCCCAATCCCTTGCCGCTATCAATCACATACAGGAGCACCTTCTTATCCTGCTTCTCAATGCGGAAGATGATTTCGCCGCCATTAGGCGTATATTTAAAGGCATTAGACAGCAGATTGGCTATCGCCTTATCCAGCTTGTTGCGGTCTATCCATGCATTCACAGGCTTCTCTGGCATCTCCAGTTTGATATTGATGCCACGCAGGTTGGCATTGTAAGTGAAGAGCGAAACCAATCCCTGCGAAAACTCCACCAGGTTGGTTTCCCTGCACGAGAGGTTCATCTGATGCTTGTCCAGGCGTCTCTTGTCGAGAATCTGATTCACCAGGGTGAGCAGTCGCTGTGCGTTTCGGTCGATGGTATCAATATCCGCCTGATATTCCTCAGCATTTCCCAATCGCTCCTTCAGTTTCTTCAGAGGCTCCATAATCAGCGTCAGCGGCGAACGGATATCGTGGGTGGCATTGATGAGGAACTGCATCTTAGCCTCTTCCATATCTCTTTTCTTCTTGCGCAGATAAACAATGATAGCGGCAGCCGTGAGGCCGAGAATCAGGAAGAGATAGATGAGCTTCGCCCAAACGGTAAGAAACCAAGGTGCCAGCACATCCAGGTTGATCACCTTTTTATATGTGGAGTACTTGCCGTTGCAATAGGTACGCACTTCTATACGATAATGTCCATACGACAAACCTGTGAAGTTGAAGCTATTGTCTCCAGCCGCATTGCTGATCCATTTGCCCCCGTTGATGCGATACTGGAACACGATGTTACCCACGCTCTGATAATCAAGCAGGGAGAAGCTGAGCACTATCGACTTGAAATCAGACGGAACACTCAGATTATCTCCAATAAACGGAGCCATCTTTCCATCAAGCAACACACCCGACAGATAAATGGCGGACGTTTTCTCATTATAATCCTTTACCTGAGAAGGCCTAAAATAAGTCAATCCTTCGGAGTTTCCATAACAGATAACCCCATCCGATGTAGAACCTACTACTCCAGCCAGATATTCCTTGGTCAAGAGTCCGTTTCCCTTTTCAAAAGAGAAAAACGACTTAGCTTTACTATCATAACACCAGATACCCTGCGCAGTACTCATCCATAGGTTTCCCTTGACATCCTTCTTCAGCGAATAAATTCTCAATCCGCTAATACTCTCGGAATGAGGCCAAGGGGTAGTCTGCTGTTTTTTCCCGTCATAGAGATAAAGCCCCATCTCTGTGGCAATAGCAATCTTACCATCCGACAGTTCTAATGTACAATAGCACGTTTTACCCTCTAACAAAGGCCGAGAAAGAATGATGTCAAAATATCCGGTTTTGGTATCCATGCACGACACACCATTGGTTGTTGCACACCAGAGCCATCCCCGGGAATCTAACCTGATCTCCGATATCCAGTTATTGCAAATGGTTTTGTGTGGACGCTTATCATCCATCAGATATTGCGTCATCTTGCCACTCTTCCTATTCCATACATAAAGTCCGTTGCCCTGGCTCGTAAAATAAATATTACCAGCAGCATCTACCCGCATATCATCTAGAGAAAGTCCATTGGAAGGCAACAACAACCGGTAAGTCTGATGCTTCCAATCATACTCATAAATGCCATCACGGCCATATACATAAACATTCTTCCGAAAATCCGAGTACACTTTGATTGGTCCTGCAGGACTTTGTAGTAGCTTGGTATTGCCCGTCTTCTCATCCAAGAGATACAACCCATGATTTTTGACCACAAAAAGCATCAATCCGTCAGCAACTCCCACTACAGACGAAATGGTTTCCATACCAGCCCCCAATTCATCCAAAGAAACCGGATGGAACACATTCTTATCATTATTCGACAAGAAAAGTCCTTTCATATAGCATCCATACCACTGATTACCATCTCTATCTATCAGCAAATCGCTGATATGCGCATTATCAAAGATAAACGATTGATTATTCAACTCCACCCGATAAGCCTTTCTGCTTCCATGCGGTATCTTGAAAGTTCCATCTCCCGAAGTACCCAACCATAAATTGCCATACTTATCCAAGGTAACAGCGCTGATATATCCTGCCCCCTGATGAGCTGAAAAATCGAAATCGTAGCGTGAGAAACGATGCGAGGCATAATCATAGCGCATAATGCCGCCCGTATGCGCCACAAAGAACCCCTTCTTGTCTGTGGCATATAATTTACGGATGCCAAACAGATCTTTAGGTTCATATACACTTACCAGTCGGATAGACTTGCCATCGTATTTATATTTTCTCAACACCTTTGTATGATTAGCCTGCCACAGATATCCCTCAGCATCGAAGAACAACATACTAAAGAAATCATCCACTGAATTTGCTGATTTCCTTGAAAGGCGAGTAACTTTACCTGTAGTCATATCCAACCTATAGGCACCATACCCGGATGTACCTATCAGGAGATTATGCTTTCCATCCTCAATAAGAGAACTGATTCTTATCTTCTCATCTTTCTTTTCCAATACGATATGCTGGAAACTATTGGTAAGATAGGAATATTTATAGAGTCCACGATTTGTTGCCACAAAGAGGAACTCTTTGCTGTAAGGATAGAGTTTTACGATATCATTGTCCTGAATGGTAGTCGTATCGGCTGGATTGCAAAGATAGGTACTGAATTTATAGCCGTCAAAACGATTCAGTCCATAATTGGTACCCACCCAAATGAAACCATACTTATCCTGTATGATACATCGAATCAGGCTACTCGACAGGTCGTTGGATGTATAAAGTCGTCCTGTGACAGCATGAGAGAAGCATGTCAGCATCTGGACGATGCAAATGATTGAAAAGAGTAAAAAACGTTTCATTGGCTTGTGATTGAAAAATATAAAATTGCTGTTTACATGATTAATGAATGATGCAAAGATATATATATTCTATCAGAAAAAAGAATAAAAGACCAAAAATTTGCATTCTTTACCAGTGTTTTTGCTCAAAAGTTACAAGAGATAAAGTTTATGATACTATATACTCAAAAAGATGACCACGCAAAATGCGAGGTCATCTCTATATATTATTCATGCTAAAATTATGTTTATTATTTCTTGATAACCTTTCTGGAAACCTTTCTGCCATTGGCAAGCTGTGTCTGCTCGATAACCATACCCTTGGTATGACCTCCGATGCGCTGACCCGCCAGATTATAAGTCATGACAGAACCTTTTCCGAAGGTATCAGTTGTACAATCAGTGATACCCGTACTGGTATCCGCCTTTCTAATCTTCACATTGCCAAGAATAACGGCAGCCCAACCAGAAGACATGGTGAAATAAAGTTCATAGTCACCTTCTTTCTCTATAGTGAAGTTCAAGAAGTGAGCCAGAGAACCTTTCACCACCTGATTGGCATTCTCCTTCAAGTTACCTTCCGAATCCAAGTTCTGTTCCAACAAGACAGACTTATTGTCGCTTATGCCAGCAATGCCAGCATCAAAGGTCACGGCACCACTCTCAGAACCATCATTCCAATAAGAAGAGTTGAAAGAAAGCTGGTATTTGCCTGGGACCAAATGCAAGCGATGCCCATCATACAAGCCATAAGAGAGCTTGCACTGGTCGAAGTCACGAGCACTGAGATAGAATCCTGTATTGAAATCACCACCAGCAACGAAATCCTTGATACGAGCACCACCCGTATTGGCAGCGCCGTTCGCTTTCTCATCGCTGCGGCTCCCATCATTCATGCTATTGATGCGCTTCCACCCAGCAGGCACGCCTTCACCTACGTTGATGACCTCGTCTTCCCAATTGTCAGAAAACAACACATCACCCTTCGACTCGCTAGAATCTTCATTATCAGGAAGATCGAGCTTATACTGCTTGAAGAAGTTCCAAAGCTCGCGAGTAGAATATACAGCATTAGGATCATCCGAATGCCAATGTCCCTTACCATCAATGGCGATGAGCGTAACCTCCGTACCATCCACCTTATTAATATAGCGAGTACGAGTGGCGGCAGCATAACTCATGGATGCAGGATAAGGGCGAATCACCTCTGGATTATCCACATCACAACCTTCATAAGCAGCCCACTTCTTGACATAATCGTCAATCCTACCATAGCCACCAGCGGCATGGTTTGGATCGCCGCCCCATTTCACGACATCATCTCCCGTGCCATGGATGTGCATAATAGGCACATGGCGTGGAGCCACAGGTTCACGATAATCCACAGGAATACCACTCACAGGACCAAAGGCAGCAACAACTGTTCCCAATTTGGTCATACAGTGATAAGTCATCATACCACCCATAGAGAAGCCAGAAATATAGATGCGATTCTTGTCTACCTTATATTTCTTCTGCATCGTCTTCATGATGGTTTCGATAAACTTGACATCGCCAGAGCCTGAGATGTCCCAGGAATTATTGTTTCCCTGAGGATAAACCACCAAGATCTTAGCTGTGTCCGCCACCTCGTTCCAATGGGTCTGCCCCATCTGATAATCAGGATTTTGGCTGAATCCATGCATGGAGATGACCATAGGAGCCTTCTCGGGTAAGTCGGTTGGTACATAGACCAACATTTCTCGTGTAGACGTACCCACTTTTACAGTCTGCTTCACTGCCTTCTGCGTATAGGAATGCTCGGCAGCTACCACTTGCATGCACAAGGCAAAGAGCAAGCACAGCAAGAAAGTTGTTCTTTTCATTTTAAGTTATAATTATCAGTTATACGATTATCTGTTGTTATAATAGTCTGTTGTTATGACACATAAAAAAAAATCGGCAAAGTATCTGCTGGATTCAACAAATACCTTGCCGAACATCTGAACTAGGGACTACACCCTAGTTACACAAAAGGAGTAGAATCTCTGCCATTACTTATTGATTACCTTTACTACCTTACCACTCTGGAGCTTCTTGATAACGAGGCCCTTGGCATTGGCTGCTACCTTAGCACCAGCAGCGTTGAATGTTGCAACCACTGCATCATTTGCTACATTGACATTCTGGATACCAGTAGTTTCACCTCCGAGTTCCTCTGGAAGGGTATTGTAAAGCATGATTGTAGAAATAAGGCAAGTACCGCCCCATGAAGCCTTGATAGTAACCAAGTGAGCGAAATCATCCACAGTAGGATCTTCGCCAGGAACAGTGCGAACCAAATCTTTCTTCAAATCAAGAACAATTGCTCCTGTATTTTCATCAAAAGCTCTGTTCTCGATGGCAATCATACCGCCATTAGCCTGCTGACCATCCTTAATGGTACGGTTGAACATGAAACGAGGTTTGGCAACTTCACCTTTTTCGTTTGTGCCACATTCACCATAAACTACCATGTAATGATAGTCTGACAAGTCGGCATAGATATTTTCAGCCACTGTAGATGTACCTAGCATAACAGAACCTGGAGCACTTGGATTCTCTGCACCCACATTCCACTCCATATAAACATGCTCATCAGTTGGTTGTGCATCCTTTGTTAAACCATCCCAAACGTGGAACATGTCCTTAGTCAATTCAACACCCTCATCTGCACTCTCTTCCTGTGCAGAAGCTGAACCAAAACCAGCAAACAATGCTACGGCTACCATAGCCAAACTCTTAATTGTTGTGTTCATAATTGTAAAAAATTAAAATTGTTATTAATAATTATTTATAAATCTTCTCCGTATAGGTCTTACCGCTACGAAGATAAACTTTCTTGATACTGATACCCTGCTTGGCAGCAGATAAGCGCATGCCCTGCAAGTCGTAATACTCCACATGGTCTATCATGTCGGCATCGGTGGTTACACCGGCGATACCCGTCAAGGCACCCTTGTAGTTCAGGCGGACGCAATCGAGCACAGCTCTCTTTCCGCTCACATAGTTAACCGTCATATTTCCCTTGACATCAGCGATATCCATGTCAAACTCCACTTCCGACCATTCCTTGTTGGAAGAGGCATTCTTTGGCAGTGTAACCTGCTTGGTCTGATTGCCGCAGATAACCTCGACAACGGCATCACCCATGGAAGCCTGATAACGGATAGCCACCTTGTAATTTCCTGGCTTGGTAACAGGAATGTAGCCACGAACGGAAGCCCCCTTCTGGGTACCCAGGTTCAAGCAGCCCTGACCATAGTATCCACGGAAACCGTTGTTCCAAGCGTTGCCATAGCAACCACCCACATTCTTGTAATCGAAGTTCTCAAACTCATACTGCATCTCGCCCTCGTAAGCCTCAGGGGCAGCAGGTGTCTCAATGACAGCAGCTGTTACATCAGAATCCTTCAACTTTCCTGTAGTCTTGGTGCCCTTACAGTTATCGATGGTCAACTCCAATGGACCATTATGCTTCACATATACAGTGAACTGACCATTTTTCCACTCGCCGGTAACAGTACTTGCAGAATGCTCTGAATTATCCTTCCAAGAGATAGTAGGCTGAGCACTGGCTCCCACCACGATGATGGTATCAGTCTGCTGTGCATACTCCGGAAGATTCTTGTCATCCTGTAATCTGCCATCGCCAACACCATAACGAAGTCCATCCTTGATACGGTAGTTCTGCATGTAGAGACTCAACTTGTCAGAATACTCACGCATGTGAACCAAAGAATATGGAGCGAGGTTCATCTTAATCTGGCTACAGGTATTGTAGGCAGGTTTCAATGTACCCTTGGCACTGCGTCCATTGTTTACCCAGTACTTACGGATAAATTTCATACCATTCTTTGTGGCAGCCAACGGAACATGCTCCTCATTATACTGATAAGGGTTGTAGCAAACCCAAGTATTCTCCAGACGCGAAGCATAGATATCACCCGTATATTCCTGTTTGAAGAGCTTATTCATATAAGCCTTCTTGCTGGTTACATTACTCCAAGTAGCACTATTAGCATACTCGCTGCTCTTGATAGCCACCTGCAGTTTCTTGGCTTCTTCGTCGATGAGATCATACACCACAGGGATGGTAGGATAACGTCCTGAAACCTTCAACCACCATTTGTTGTTCAAGGTGGAGTTAGGCCACTGTGTACCATTGTCATCCTGCTCGCTACGATAGAGACCATCATACAGTCCGCTAGGCGAAACGTATGGTTCCATCTCGCTCTGGCTGGATTTGATATCCTTTGGCTTGATGTCATTCTTCACGCAAATCTTAGTACGTGCAATGACCTCCTCACGGGAAGGAATACGGATAGTACCATCCAGAATCTTACGGAACATATCGATGTTGATATTCTTAAAGTGAGGGAACCAAGCCCAGTTGCGACGGATATAGCCATCAGCAGTCTTGGAGGTCGCAATCTCACGCAGGTCATCAGTTGTCACCAACTCAGGACCGTCAATCACCGTCTCACCTGTCAATGCCACATGCTCCAAGATAGGAATGGCACCACAAGCCTTAGGGAAATCATTGTAATACTCCTTCAGTGTTTTTGTATCATCCGAAGGGTCCTTGATGGCATTGCCATTCTCATCCAGTTTATCCTGTTCTTCCATCCAGCCGCAGATATCGAAACGAATACCATACTGGCCGGCATATCCACCCAGATATGCACCCAGACAGTTGCTCTCGATATCATAGAAACCATTCTTCATTGTGTATTTCTCGCAGCAGATGAAATGTTCCTTATCGGTAGAAAGCAGACGGTTCATCTCGGCATTACGCTTCATGTATGCCACTGGCATCATATTGGCAGAATAGCAAGCCTGCGTAAAGCTTACACAAAGATAGCCGCCATACTGATGGGCAAACTTCATGAGATGGGTGAAGAGCTCCAGTCGCTTCAGGAAAGATGGCGTATGAATAGTTCCGTTCTCACGCTTACGATCCTCGTCAAATCCCCAGAACTGCTCGGCATAGTTCCATCCCAGAAAGTTAGGATAGTTCTTGTAGTAGCTCTCATAGAGTTCCAGGTCGTCGTCATCAAAAGCGCTGCATCCGCCACTGGCAGGCTGGATCATGGTCCAGACGCGGTTCTCGGCGCATACCTTCATCCATGAATCCACCACCTTCTTACCATCCGCACAGATGCTCTCCGAAGCAGAGAGCGAGAGGTTGAATACCACGTAAGGCTTGATGTCTTCCGGTACCATATTGATGATAGCCTGTGGATTCGGAGAATTCCAGGTGTCGATGTGGATAATCCACAACGGCTGTGATGGCGAGATAACTCTTCGCAGGGCAGGCCCGTCATGAGCCTGCGCCACTGCGAATGTTATTATCCCAAAAATAAATATGAATAATCTTCTTACCATTTTATTTCAGTTTTCTGAAGTCCATTAACCACACCCACGTAAGTAGGAAGGCGATTGAAATTATTCCACAATCCTACACCCGTAGTGCTCTGATTGATAGTAGAGAAGGATACGTCATAGAGTTTGTCGCCCAACACATCCTGCGCCTTGTTCAGGATATAGGCATAGAGATCAGCCATTCCCTTGTAATCCTCGAATGTAGCCTTGCTCTGGTCGGCTACAGTTCCGCTGGCATCAGCCAGATATACATTCATGTCTGAAAGACGTACCTGCAAGCCTGAATCTTTCAACTTAGCAAGAAAATCGTCGATATTCGCCTTAGTTTCTGCCACAGAACTGCTGTTGTATGGCACGTCGAGCTTCGCATCGATGCCTTCAATCTTAGCACCTGCCTCATTCCAATGCTTGATGTAGTTAATGGCAGCCTCGGTCTTCTGAGCATCCGCCAGCAGATTTTCATCACTGTAGAACAGCTTGGCATCTGCCTTCTTTGAATGGATTTCCTTGCATACATCAGCCACCCAGTTTTCATCCATGTAGTCGTTAGGATAGAACTCACCATCAGCTACCATGTTCTCAGAAGACTTCAAGGTATAGAAGAGATCTTCTATCAGGTTGGAAGCCACATTCCATGCCTGCACCTTGTCTCCATAGTTCTGCATAACGGAATCAACATAAGCAAACATAGCCTTCTTTACATCAGCAGCCTTCTCTCCTGCTGGACGAGGGTCGAAATGACCCGGCTGCTGATATGGAGAGTAAATATCAATATTATCAACGTAAACCTGCTGAGGTACAGCTCCCTGACCAATTACCAGAGAAATGTCGGAAGATTTCAGAGCATCTGCATCAAATGTTTCTGTGAGGTCAACCTTTGACAAATCCGCCACGATTGTCTCCCAAGTCTTGGCCTTGGTAGGAACGCCGAAGTTTTTCACCTGCACGGCTTTGTCACCCACCTTTACTCTGACAACCACATCCTTCTTGACATTTGAAGAATAATAATCAAAGGAGATGGTCTTGATTGTTGACAGGGAAGCACCCTCAGGTAGATTCACTGGGAACTCGATGAACTTGGCACCCTTCTTGTTGAAGAGCGACTTTCCGTTCTTTCCTGTTGGATCCTTTGCCACTTTGGAATCCGTGTCTGTTCCGAAGACATCACCGATGGCACTGCTTTCGAAATCATACATCTGATGGAGATCAATATTCTCGCCATCTACCCAAGTATCCTTGGCAGCCTCTTTCATCACATTCATGTTCCAGGCATTAGGTGCAAAAAGGGAAGCTGTAGGAACGAGTCCTGCGGCAATAGCTGCATCAACTGCATCTTTTGGACCATCGGCACTGACCGTACCATCATCGGCCACCACAGCAGCATGGGAGAAGCCATCTGCGACATTCACTTCATTGAAGTTGGCCAAAACGGTACTAAAGCTAGTATTGGCAGCTTTCAAATCTGCAATGGTCAAGTTTGCTCCCAACTTCATGCCTGTATAGTTCTTCAGAACTTCATAACCTCTGGTAAGGTCGTCCATCACTACGCTCTGAGGCTTATCGCCGGCAGGGTAGCTTGTATCGAAGTCCTCCACACAACCAGTGAGCAGCATGGAAGCTGCTGCACTGGCCAAGAGGATATTATGTATTTTTTTCATAATTCTGATATCAAATTAAAAATGTTCTTACTTTTCAGGAGTGAAAGTCAGGTAATTAATGCCACGATTTCGGACCACCATGATATCTGTGGTTTCAACCGTACCCAAAGCATCGCTCTTGATGGTGTAGTTCAAATAGAGCGTGTTGCGCTTATACTCGCCCAAGAGCTGATCGTTCTTGACAAACTTACCATTACCCGAAACCTGAACTCCCTCACTACCGGAAGAGATGGTGCAGTCATCACCGTTGAAGGTCATCAGCACGTTCACCTGATGGGCTTTACCATTGGCATCCTTCACATCCACAGTCATCTGTGCCTTGTTCAAGCCTTTGGTCACCACCTTGATTACCTCAGCCTTCTCAAAATATGGATAAGCACGGTGATATTCCTTACCGTTGATCACATCCTTACCCTGGCGAAGATAAGTGGCAGTCCAAGGATTAACGTACTTCACAAGGCAGAATGTAGTATTCTTCGACTCCAGCACCTTGTCAACACCCTTGGCACCTGTCAGCTTCACAGGAATCACATAGCCCTGCTCATAACTCTTGTCATCGTTGAAGAAGTCATCGGTAAGCTTTACTCTTACGCCTCCCAACTGCTGTCCCTTGGCAATGACAAACTGGTTAGGGTTCTCAATCTGATAGTAATTGGATGGCATCACCTGGATGGCAGCGCCATTGATTTTATAGCCATCACAAAGACTGGCATCAGATATATAGTCCACGGTAACGTCATTGTTGTTGCCA
Source organism: uncultured Prevotella sp. (assembly GCA_934216735.1). Taxonomy (GTDB): domain Bacteria; phylum Bacteroidota; class Bacteroidia; order Bacteroidales; family Bacteroidaceae; genus Prevotella. The sequence goes on along the minus strand of CAKQCH010000007.1, from coordinate 22,477 downwards.
TAACCACCGGCACAATTGGCCTTGATGTTGATGATGTGGTTGTTATCGTCGGTAAGGTCAGCTTCCTGATCTTCACCCAGCTCCACGGTGCGCACATAACCAGCATTGGAAAAATAGACAGTAGTTTCTCCGTCATATCCAAATTCCTTGTTACCGCTCTCGCAGGAAGCGGCCATCAACAAAGTCATGGCAGCAATGCCTATTGTATTCAATAACTTAAAACTTTTCATTTTCATTATCATTTTTAACTGGTTTATTTCCATCCCTTGTTCTGATGGAGATTAGAGTACTTCAATGCTTCTGAATATGGAACATAACCATAGTTCATATAGCTATCGAAATGGCGCTCTTCTACATTTGGCAAGATGGTAAACGTATCGTTGTTCCAATCGATGCCCTGTACAGATGTAAGCTTGTCCAACTGGTTCCAGCGACGCAAATCCCAGAAGCGGAATCCCTCGAAGCAAAGCTCCAGGCGGCGCTCGTTGCGAATCAGCTCACGCATCTTAGCCTGGTCGCCGGCACACTCGTCGAGATAAGTGTCGTCTGTCAAACCTGCACGGTGGCGGATTGCCTTGATCACATCGTATGCTGAGTAAGCATGTGTACCAGGGTTCTTAGGTCCCCAAGCCTCATTGGCAGCCTCAGCATAGTCGAGGAAGAACTCAGTAAAACGTGCCTTGCAGCTATACTTGGTTACCTTAGATGTGTTGCTAGGATTGCAGTTGGCAGTCATGCGCAACATCTTCTTCATATAGTAACCGGTGCGGGTAGAAGCATCACGGCGACCGATACCGTCATCGCCCGAAGAACTACCCGTCTTGATTACCTTGTTATCAACTCCCGCTGTTGCTCCATTATAGATAATGTATTTAGCCAGACGAGGGTCACGGTTGGCGTATGGATTACTCTCATCATATTCACTGCGTGCATCGGTGATAGGATAACCCTTGGCATCAGGGAAGGCATCTACCAGATTCTGTGTAGGATTGGTTCTGCCGCTTCCGTAGAGTGATGGAGGGAAATTGTTCTTCTCGTCATCAATCTCATCAGCCTTCTTGGTACTGCGCCAGATGATTTCAGGAGGATTAGAACCATTCTGCAAGGCATTCATCTCTGCATCGTTGTCGTAGTAGGTAAGACCTGTAGAAGGCAAGCCAGATGGACCGCCTACATAGTCAACCACCTCGGCAGCTGCATCTGCAGCCTGTGCCCAGGTTACATTGTTCTGGGCAGGATCCTGGAAAGCAGGGCTTGCAGCAAGCAGCAGGGTACGAGCCTTGATGGCACGCAGAATCAGTCCGTTGATCAGCTGGCGTGCATTCTCGCCCATCACCTTATTATATATACCCATCTTGCCATCCTTAATCGAAGTCACCTCAGGCACATTCAGGATATCATCATACTTGGCTGGCACCTTGTCGTCGCTTGTCACTGGCTCATAATCCATAGGCAGCAGCTTATCAGCCTTCTCGATGTTCTCCAGGATGAAATCCACATGCTCCTGGAATGTCTTGCGAGGCTGGTTGAAATCAGCATCCGTACCTACATATCCGTCAAAGAGCTGTGTGCCGAGCAACTTTCCTTCATTGTCAAATCCGGCATGGGCACGAAGCAGATAATAGGCATGGGTAGCCAGAAGTCCGTATGCCTCACCTGTAAGGCGTCGCTGCATCAGCTTGTTCTCATTGGCATTCTTCAGGAACCCGATGTTCGAAACGTTTGAGTTCAGGAAGATATACAAGTACTGCATGGAAGACAAGTCGTTGTTCCAGCGGCCCGTAGGGTCCCAACTCTGAACGGTCCATGAGCCTGTGGCATACTTAGACCAGTTGGCTCCCTTCTCATTCGTCACGGCATCATCCGTCGCTACATCCGTTCCTGTGCCCACCTCGTAGTTTGGCAAGTTACGGTAAGCGGTGAGCACGAAGCCCTTGGCCATGATAGGATCATTCTCCATCTCGTTGATGTCCTTCATGTTTTCTGCAGCAGGAGTAAAGACATCATCACATGCTGTCAACAATGCCGCAGAAGCCAATATCATGAATATATTTCTTAATTTCATAATTCTTAATTGTCTAATTTTTCAATATCTAAGATATGATTTCATCAGCCTTTAGAACATCATCTTCAAGCCCAGGTTGTAGAAACGGCACTGTGGTGAACCATAGCTGGTCTCCATATACTTGCGATGCTTGCTGATGGTGAGAAGGCTCTCGCCCAATACGTAAACACTCATACCCTTCACTACCTTGTTCTCAAACCACTCTTTTGGCATATCGTAGGTCAGCTGCACCTTGTTGAGGTTAAAGCAGTCTGTGCTGTAAATCCAGAAGTTTGAGTTGCGGAAGTTGTTGGTATTGTCCTTGGCTGTCAAACGTGGATAAGTAGCGGTAGCGGCTGTCTCAGGTGTCCAGCGTCCGCGAACCACAGAGGTATATTTCTTCTGGTTGTAAATCCAGTCGTTGCTCTTGAAGGCCTTGGCACCCATCTGACCTGTACCGGCGATGAAGAGGGTAAACTGCTTCCAGTTCAAGGTGAAGTTTACACCATAGAAGAAAGGAGTTGCACTCCATCCATATTTACCCATCACCTGCTGGTCGTTGTTGTCAATCTTGCCGTCGCCGTTGATATCCTTGTACTTCAGGTCACCTGCCTTGATTTCACCGAAGGTATGGTTTGGCACGAAGTTAGGGTCGTTCTTGTCGAGGTTTGCCTTCATGTTATCTACGTCTTTCTGTGTGAAGAAGCCTTCACAGACATAACCACGAATCACGTCGAGAGCCTGGCCCTGTGCGTTCATATAGCTATATTCGTTTTTCTCCTCACGCTTGTTAGCCTTTGAGTCGAAAACCATACCTGTGAGCCCGAGCTGTGCCTTCACCTTACCGATGTTCTTCTTGAAGTTTACGGCGAAGTCGAAGCCCTGTCGCAAATCCTCATTGTAGTTCAGGGAGGTGATGAAAGAACCGTCACTGTTCATCCATGAAGGATAGATGGTTGCAGTTCCCGCAGTAAGCAAGCCCGAAGTAAGCTGGTGGAAATAGTTCATGTCGAAGCTTACGGTTCCGTTGAGGAGTGAACCCTCCAGACCTGCTCTCCATTCCTTACGCTTCACGAAATCAAGACCGTAGTTGCTACCACGCTTAGAGAGTGTGGAGTAAGTTCCGTTGCCACCACCTTCGTTCCAGGTGTAGTAACCACCCTTCACATCATAGTATCCCTGGTAGAGATAATAACCAGAGATGTCAATATCCTGGTTGAGCACAGAGTAAGAAGCGTTCAGCTTCAGATCGTCGAAGCAAGGAAGTGCATTCTTGAACCATTCCTCCTGACCAATTCTCCAACCCAGTGTTCCTGATGGAGAAAGAGCATTGCGATGACCCTCTGCCATCTTGGATGAGTGAACCAGGGCGCCGCCAAACTCTGCGTAGTACTTCTGAGCATAATTGTAGGCTGCTCGAAGGGCAAGGTTGGCATTGGTGGTGCGGTGGTAAGAAGAACCCTTTACGCCAGATGAGCTCTCATGATTCTCGTCCACGGAATTCGACTTGGAGTAACCCCAGCCAGCCAAAGTGGCATTTACGTTGTGAACTCCGCCAAAGGTGTTCTTATAGTCAAACTGAGCACGGAAGGTGGTGTTCTGGTAATATTTGGATGCACCGATATACTCGCTCGTACTGCTTGATTCCTTACCATATTTCTTCAGGCCGATAATCATGTCCTGTCCGTTCACATTTGCCCAGGTAGGCTCGTAAACGGCATAGTCGAGCTTGTAAGCCTCAGAGTAGTTGTTCCAGTAGTCGATGCTGAAAGCTGTCTCGAAGCTCAATCCCTTGACCCACTGATCGAGGTCGGCTTTCACACCCACATCAAAGGTGAAGGTACGGGAGTGATTCTTCACATAGCCGGCAGCAAGCGCATCACCAAAGAAAGTGGTCTGGTTATCATTGTTACCACCCAGCAGATACTGGCCATCAAGCACGTGGAATTTTGAGCCTGCTATCATCTGCTGCAAGGCTGAATTGTTGGAATCCATCATGGAGATTGGCAACAGACCGGAATACCAGTTAGGACGAACGCTGGTAGCTGTTGACCAGTAGTCCTCAGGACGTCCACGATAGTTGTCCGAGATGTTGATACCTACATTCACGTAAGCACCCAGCCAGTCGGTGATGGTAGCATCAATGTTAGAACGTACGCGGAAGGAGTAATCCTTGTCCTTCTTGTGCTCGCCAAACTTCACCAGACTGTTGTTGTAGGTCATGCCCAGGTTGGCATAGTATCTGGCAAATTGGCTACCGCCCTTCACCTCCATCGTAGCATCCGTACGGTTGTTGAACTTGCGCAGGTAGTCGCTGCTGTAGAAATCCATATCAGGATAGCGGTAAGGATTGGTACCTGCAGCCGTATTGTAAATCTGCTTCTTAGAGTATTTCAGCGGCTGTGTAGGGTCATCGTTGGTCATCGCCTCGTTATAGAGCGACATATATTCAGCCGCACCCAGATATTCAGGATAAGCCTTAGGTGTATAGATGCCCGTATTGACGGTGGCGGCAATGCTCAATGGCTGCACCTTACCACGCTTGGTAGTGATGAGGATTACGCCCTTAGCAGCCTTTGCACCATAAAGTACTACGGCAGAAGCACCCTTGAGCACGGTAACCTTCTCCACTTCTGTGGCATTGACGGTGCTGGCCTCACGGGGAGCACCATCTACGAGAACAAGTGCACCCTGTCCCCAAACATTTCCGTTATAACCACCGATGAGCGACTGAAGATCATTGAGAGCATTGGCGCTGTAGTCCTTTTTCAGCAGCTCTTCGACATTCACCTCGCTGACACCGCCCATGAGGTCAGCCTTGGAAACCTGACCGAAAGCCACGTTTACCTTGGTAGTGTCGGCCATTTCCTGGGCGCTTGCCACACCACTGGCGACTAGCATGGAAGCTAGCGCCAATGACATTCTCTTATTAAATATATTATGTTTCATAATAAATTCTCGAATTGTTTAATTATTCCCAACCAGGGTTCTGATAGAACTCAGGATACATCTTGACATCCTTTCTCAGGAATGGGAACCAGTAATGCTTTGAAGTAAACTTACGGGTAATCAATGGCTCCTCCTTCAGGTTGAGCACATGATTTTTCTTTGGATCGTCGTAGCGGTCAACATCCTTCTGGTCGGCTGCACGGTCGAAGTAAACAGCCGTCTTCTGGGTGTAAGGAGCCTTGTCTATCAGGAGCCAGCGGCGAAGGTCGGTGAAACGGTGTCCCTCGAATGCCAACTCTACGGCACGCTCACGGCGAAGCTCGCTCATGAAGCCATCCAGATTGGTAAGATACTCATCGGCAATGTTATCCACATGCGCACGGTTGCGGACGATGTTCACGGCTTCCACGGCACTCAGCTTGAATGCCTGGCTTGATTCCTTGTAGCCATAACCCTCGGCCACCGACTCGGCATACATCAGATAGACATCTGCCAGGCGAATCATGCTCAGGAGCACGCGCATATACTTAGCACGTTCACCACCATCATCAAATCGATTACGGTATGGATCACAGAACTTCTTCAGGCAATATCCCGTAAAGCAGTCCTTGGCTGGTGTTGCCGTACGGTACTTTCCTCCAGTATAAAGAGAGGCATACTGCACATCTGCATCCTGTCCTGCACTCTTCACACACTTCACACCATCGTAGATGAAGAGATCGTAGAAGCGAGGGTCACGGTTCTTGAACGGATATTCCGGATCATAGCCACTATCTGGATCCTTCTTCGTGATGTCCTTGATAGGCTTACCGTTTGCCATACCGAAGTAATCCACATAGTTGGCAGTAGGATAAACCTTGATACCACCCTGAATAAGGGTAGTAGGACGATAGTCTGTCGCCTGATTCCAGATCCAGTTGGTATTACTTGAATTCTCATAGAAGATAGCCTCCTTCTCACCAGGAATCTTTTCACCCTGATCATAGGTATAGAAGATGTTCATGTAATTATCGAAAGAAGACAGCTGGTAGAGTCCTGCTTCCTTGTTAATCTTCAAAGCCTCGCCGAATGCCTCAGCAGCCTTCTGGCAATACTCCTTATTATATCCGTTAACATTCTTGAAGTCAGGATTCTCCTTGCTTACTTCATTCATCAGCGGCGAACCTGCCCACAGATAATTCTTACCCAGGAAGCAGAGAGCTGCTATCTTGTTAGGACGGAACTTGTTCTTGCCCACGTTCTGCTTACCCACGGTTGTTTTATCCCAATCTACAGGCAGCAGCTCAACAGCCTTCTTGAAGTCTTCGGCAGCCTTGTCGGCACATGCCTGATAGGTGAGGCGTGGATAGTTGAACACGGCATCAGATGGAATCAGGAAGTCGATGTATGGAATACCGCCCCAATACTGCATAATCTGGAAGTGGAAGAATGCACGGAAGAAATAGAGCTGACCTGCAATCAGGTTCTTCTCTTCCTGGGTAGCATCTACCAGGTTGCCCAGATTTTCCAAGCCCAGGTTGGTGGCATAGATTCCCTGCCAGCACATACCCCAGAGGCGGCCCTTGGAATCGCGGTTCACATCATTATTGCCGTCCAGGTCGATACCAGAATGGAATGGAGAATACTGCACCTCGTCCCATGCCCAATAGTTACCCTGGTCGATGGCATTAGTGAGCATACGGGTCTCTGATGGCTGCCAATATTCATCCTCGCCATAGTTCCAGCAGCCATGATACCAGGATGTAGATGCAAGACCAGGGATGTAGTTGTAGCACTGCTCCAAGAAACCCTGAAAGTTGGTATAATTCTTATATGGCTCCGTTGGGGCTATATCACTGCCCGGTGCCTTGTCCAAGTAATCAGTACATGATACTGAAGAGAGAGACAGGGCTGCCGCAAACAGCAATGTATATATTTTATTAAACTTTTTCATATTTACGATTCATTTAAAATGTCAGGTCGAAACCTAAGTTAAATCTGCGTACGGTTGGATAAGCACCATTTGCCGAGTTGCCGCTGAAGTTATTCTCACGGTCATCAGGCATATTGGTCCAGAGCAGCAGGTTGTCACCATTCAGATATACACGGAGTGAATTCAAGTGCATTCGCTTCACCCAAGCACCCCTGAAGGTATAAGCTATCTCGGCATTCTTCAAGCGCAGGAAAGCACCGTCATAGAAGTAGCGGGTACCGGCATTTCCCTCGTCTGCCACTGTGGTCCAACGTGGCAAAGACAACTCTCCGCCTGGATTGGCTGCCGTGAAGTAAGAACCTTCCTTGAAGGCAATGTGGGTTTCACGCTCAAAGGTTGGGAAGTTCACCTCGCGGGTAACATTGGTTACACCATAGAACTGTACCGTTACGCTCAAGCCCTTCCACTCTGCTCCCAATGTAGTACTGAAGGTATTCTCAGGAATAGAGGTGTACTGATAAGGAGCCTTGTCATCTGATGTAATCTGACCGTCACCATTGAAGTCTGAAATAATGGCATCACCCGTATATTTCTCAGAATCATGGCTACCCCAGGTAGGTACGGCATAGAGATCATCCCAGTTGCGGATAAAACCATGATCAATGTAACTGTGGTTCTGACCGATGGCATAACCCGCCTTGTTCAGATAACTTGCCTGAAGCTTCGGATCATCGGCAAACTTAATCTCGTTGGTAGCATGGGTCATATTGAAGTTTGCCCATGTACGCAGATTCTTGTTCCATGCCTTGTTCACCTTCAGGCTCAACTCGTAACCCTTGGCATCCACCGAACCCGCATTGGCAACCGTGTAGTTCATACCATAGTAAGAAGGGATGGAACGGTTGGTTAAGAGTACGTCGGTACGCTTGTCGCTAAACACATCCAGCGAACCGGTAATCAGTCCGCCCAGGAATCCAAAGTCGAAACCCAGGTTGCGCTTCTCTGATGTCTCCCAACGCACGTTAGGGTTTCCGATACGGGTAAGACGATATATAGTATAAGGTGAATCATAAACGGCATCACCACCCAGATAGGTCTTACCACCATAGGAATACTGGTCGGAATAGAGATAAGAACCTCCGGTAGAATCATCACCGATGCGCCCCCAGGATGCACGTACCTTAAACATATCTACATATTTCTTGATGTTCTTCATGAATGGCTCCTCGGTGATAGTCCAGCCGAGAGAAGCTGATGGGAAGAACTTGAAGCGATAGTCGGGACCAAACTTCTCAGAACCGTTGTAGCATCCGTTCAACTCGAGCATGTAGCGCATCGCATAGTTGTATGTGGCACGGAATACCCAGTCTTCACGGTAATGTCTGAAGGAAGAACCGTAGGCATACTCGTTGCGGTTGAATACACCCATTGCACCCACTTCATGATTGCCGAACTTGCGGTTCCAGTCGAGCTGAGCCAGATAGTAGAGACGGCGATAAGTAGCATTCGTATTTACCTTACCACCATTGACGGTCCAAGCTACAGACTCATGGTAATCTACGCTCTGGTCATAGGAAATCGAGCCATCATCAGGGTTAACCCACTTCAGCTGCGGATCCATATACTGGTCGCTGATACCACGCTTCTCCTCTACCATCGTATTGTCAAGAGAAACCTTGGCAACAAACTTCAGACCCTTGGTCAGGAAATCGAGTTTCTGGGTAAGAATAAAGTCGGTGGTAATCTGCGTATTGGTACGATTCTCCACACCGCTTCGGGCAAGACTCATCACAGAGTTAGGACAGTCGGCCTTACGTGGAGCATAATATCCATAAGTACCATCAGAATAAATAGGACGCATGGCATCTGGAGCTGCATGATAGACAGAAGCCCAATAAGCACTGGAATCGCTTGCCTTGTCCCAAGGGAAATGGCGGACACCGTTACTACCGAAAAGGTTGGTAGAGAACTGAGTGGTCTTGGTCAGGTTGAAGTCCAGGTTGGCACGCATGTTAATACGGTTATAGCCGAAACCAGCCTGATAGCCACGACCGCTGGTGAAGTCCTTGAACAGGTCACCTTCGTGAGCGAAATCAATAGCTGCAAAATATTTCACGAGTTTGGTACCTCCCGAAACATCCACACTGGCATTGTAAGACATGGCTGTGTTGTTGAACAGTTCCTTCTGCCAATCCACGTTAGGATAGCGGTCCCATTCCTCAGCATTAGCAGGGTTACGATACTTGTCGATGATGGCCATTGGCTTGTAAGAACCCCAGGATTTTTCGTCGCTGATGTTCAGCTCGCGCTCTACCACCCTGTTCAGGAGTCGGAAAGTATCATAAGCATCATATTTCTCAGGCAACTTGGAAACCACCTTCATGGTAGCATTCGCCTTTACGTGTACGGCGGCCTTGCCTTCCTTACCACGCTTGGTAGTAATGAGGATGACACCGTTACCACCCTTCACACCATAAACGGCAGTGGCAGAAGCATCCTTCAATACGGAGATGCTCTCTACTGAAGAAAGGTCTACGGTGTTCATGGCACGCTCCACACCATCCACGAGAACGAGAGGGTCGTTGGAACCGTTGATAGAAGTCTGGGTACGGATCACGATCTTAGGATCTTCCTCACCTGGCATACCTGTAGAAGAGAAGGTAACGACACCAGGAAGATTACCCGTCAACGCCTGACCCAAAGATGAAACTCCGGCATGACGATTCAAGGTTTTCGCATCTGTCTGGGCAATAGAGCCGACTACAGAGGCTTTCTTCTGCTGACCATAACCAACCACTACTACCTCGCCCAATGTATTGTCATCAGTCAAGGTAATCTTAAACTGTCTTTTCTTACCTACTTTAACAGTCTGCGAATCCATACCGATGTAGGTAATGACAAGGGATGAATTTTCTGAAGGCACAGAAATCTGGAAATTTCCATCCATATCCGAAATGACACCCGTAGTTGCATTTCCCTTCACTTTCACAGTAGCACCAATCAGAGGCTCTCCTGTGCCGTCAACAATACTACCCTTCACGGTAATCTTCTGGGCTTGTGCGTTCAAGCTGCAGAAGGCTCCCACGAGGCATAGAGCTGCTGTCCGTTTAAATGTAAACACTTGTTCAATCATGTTGTATCATTTTAATTAAGTTTGTTCCTTTGTTTCTAGGTGTTATTACTTCTTGGTTAAAGAACACGGCTGCAAAGGTAGGAAACTGTCATGAGAACGTGTTTTCTTGATGTTCCAAATGTTTTCACTCTTGTTACAACACACCGCAACTATCACATTTCCTGCACTTTATGATAAAGAAGAAAAAGTAATATAACATCACAAAAAAATGGCGCATATCACTATGCACCATTCTCGTAAACAATTAAAACTTGTTTCACAACAATCTTGTAATTCATCAATATGAACTGTTTTCTTTATATAAAAGCATAAATCTAAAAATAAATTCATCAATTAATTCTTCACAAGTCTCACACCATAAATCTGTCCTACCTGCTTGCCCTTGTGAGCTACAAACTTCACTCTTACTTCCTTCTTGCCCTTAACAAACTCTGAAGGAATGGCATAATCAACGGTCTTAAACTGAGTGGTGCGCCAACGATGGCTATTGTTTACACTCGTGAGAAGATGGTCGTCGATATAGATGTCAAACTCACTGGTGCGCCATTCATCCTGACCCCAGAACTTGAGCTGGAGACTAAGGTTAGTCTCTCCCTTGGTCTGCATCAGATAGCTGAAATAATGACCATCCCTTGCATCACGGAAGAAGATGCCCTCTGTATTACCCTTGTCCGAATTATCGGTCTCCATACGATGGTCAGTCTCCGGCTGTTGTTCACCCGGGCTCACCTTATCCACAGTTCTAGCCTCCAAAGCCTGACGGGCATTTTCCTCATCAGCCAACTTCTGCATATAAGCCTTGTACTCATTCTCGCCAAGTGCCAACCAGTACATCATATATCGAGAATCGTGAATTTCGAAGAAAGGCTGCAACTCGCCTTCGATGGCATTCTCCATGTGGGTGGCAAGTTTAAAATGCAATGGCTTGCCAGGAATTGGCTTCAGGTCTTTGGCAATGTCGTCGAGATGTTTCGGCAACAGAATAGGAGCCTTGTCAAGAGCCAGTTTCTTTCCACTGGCATACTGTCCGAAACGGCTGTCATCGGCAATGAGTCTACGCATATCCTCCTTACCGGTCTTCATGCCGAGCAGGACAGGACCATACATGATTGCCACATACTGAGGCACATTGATCATCGGTTTGATGTAAGCGTGCATAGGCATCGAAATCTTTACCTGGTCACCCTTCTTCCATTTGCGCTTGATGCAGACAAATCCATTCTCCTCATAGCTGTCGACATCAAAACCTACACCCGTCACGGTGAAGTTACCACACCAGGATGGCTTGCGGACTTTCAGGATGAAAGTTCCCTTACCCTTGGCTACTTCTACAACTGATGTCTCAGCATACGGGAAGGCGGTCTGCTGACGAATCACCATCTTTCTATCCTTCCAATTCAACTCGGATGCCACGAAGAGATTCACGTACAGGGCATCGTTCTCCGCCTTCACACCCTTTTCGTGCGTCCAGACAAACTGTCCATACTTTCCGTGGTCTTCCATTCCTGTTCCCACGCAGCACCACATCGCCTCATTAGGGGCAGAATAGTTGCGGTAATGGCGAGGACGGGCGGGAGTGAAATAGACATAGCCGCCATGCTGCGGATGCTGGGCAGAGAGGATATGGTTGAACATCGCAGTCTCGTAAAAGTCGCCATACATGCCATTAGGCTTTACTCGGTTCAAATCCTCGGTTAGCTTCAGCATATTATAAGTATTGCAAGACTCCGGTCCATCGATGTCGTTGATATAGTCGATGCAATTTTCCTTAGTCGGGAAGTGCTCACGACGACTGTTTCCGCCCAAAGCCAGCGAACGCTGACGTGTCACAATTTCCCAGAAATACTCACTGGCATTGTGATATTGCACATCATGAGCCAACTCAGCGATGCGCTGATAACCGATAACCTTCGGAATCTGCGTATTGGCATGCATATTGTCAAGGCAGTCCTTGCCGTTTTCCAGAGGAACAAGCAACATTCTGTGGGAGAAGCGGCGGGCACAATCCAGATATTTCTGCTCTCCGGTAATGGCGTATGCATCAGCAAGCACCTCGTTCATGCCTCCATGCTCGTTGCCGAGCATTTTCTCCATCTGTTCGTCGTTCAGATCACGCGTAATGTCCACAGCCCAATCGCAAAACTTCAGAAAGAGATTCTTTGCCTGTTCATTTCCGCAATAGAGCCATGCATCACGAAGACCTGCATACATCTTATGAATATTATAGAAAGGTGCCCATGTTCCGAAATAAGGTCCGAAATCGCCTTTACTGAAAGCCGTCCACATCTTGGCACTATTCGGAACACCACCGATATAGTTATGGCACCAGGCATCAGGACGCTGATTGTTGGCATCAAGTACCAGCTGGAGTTCGGATATCATATATTCCATGCGCTTGCGGCATTCCTCATTGCCTGTAGCCGCATTGATGGCAAGGGCCGACAGATAATGTCCGCCTACATGTCCGTCCAGTCCATCCCAGTTGGGATAAGAAGGTTTGCGAGGTTGCAAGCCTGCCTCCTTGCGATAAGGGGCCAGCATGCGGTCGCAATCATATTTCAGGAGCACCTGCACGTTCAAGTCGCGAGCATGCTTCAATGGTCCGTCCAGAAGGGTGATGTCGCCCAGTGGGAACTCATCCTTATAAAGTTTATCTTGCGCCACAACACCCAAGGCAGGCGCAATGCTCAACAGAGCAATCATCAGTTGTTTCTTCATATTTTGATATTATTTTAAATTCTTAATAAAAGTGTATATGCGGACATCTAGTCATTTTATGATTTAAATTAATTATCAGTTGATTAAATTGTTATTTGTGGATGCAAAGGTAAGCAAAAAAGCAGGATTCTACTTTTTCACATGTTTCAAATAGTTTAAATGAGGTAACACATAAGAAGAGGGTGCGTCATAATATGATTTAAATACTTGATATATACAGAAAAAACAACATCAATGAAACGTCTCGGTTTTAGTGCCGAGAAGTCTCATTGATGTATCATGGAAGTCTCACTTAATATTCTATCTCAAAACCACCTTCTTGCCATTATGGATATAGATACCCTTGGTTGGGTGCTCTACTCGCTGACCCTGAAGCGTGTACCAGCCGGAGTTCTGTCTGGTCTCCTGACCGCTGATATGCTCAGCACTCTCAACCTGCCCGATGCCCGTAGTGCCATCGTTCCAACCGCCATCGATGCTTCTTGAACGGGAAGCACCAGTCATGGAAATCTTCAGATGACCTACCACTACCTCAAGCCATGAGCCACTGCCACCCCAGCTGTTTGCCACAGGAGTGAAGCGGAAGTGATAGTAACCCGTGCGGGAAGCGGTGAAGTATACCTGACCTCTGTTGCTGCCAGAAGTACTTGCGTTGGTATTCTTGTTCACACTCTTGGTACACTGGATAATCTGAGAACCCAGTACGTTGTTGTTCTGGTCTAGAACCTCACACTTTAGATAAGGAGAACCCGACCACGCCACGGCATTATAAGAGAATACATAGCTGCCCTGCTTCAATGAGAAGCCGTAGCCCCAAGTAGAACCAAACTCGGCGTAGCCTTCCTTGCTGGCATCGCTCTGACGGATGTAAAGACCCGTAGAAAAATCACCACCGGCAAACTGGAAGATACGTGGACCGACGCCAGCTGCACCAGCCGCTTTCTGCTCTCCTGCATCAACAATCTTCCATCCGGCAGGAACCTGTCCCACGGCATTCAGAGCCAGCGGATTGCCCTTGAAGTAAAGAGCCACATTGCCTACCAGAGCCTCAACCCAGGCACCACCTGTACCCTTGGCATCTGCCACAGGGGTGAAACGTACACGGTAATTGCCCTTGATCATGGAATAGAACGAGAGAGAAACCCTGGTGGTACCCGAGAGATAAGCACCCGCCTTGCCATTCGCATTGCCATTTGCCTTGACGATGGTAGAAGCAAGAACAGCATTCTGAGGATCGAACACCTCCACCTTCATATATGGAGCACCCTTCCAGGCAGCCACATTGCAGCTCAGTTCATACTCGCCATATACCAGAGGCAGGGTATAACCATTGGTATTACCATATTCTATATAACCAGCCTTATCGGCAGAAACGCTTCTCACATAGAAAGCATTCTTGAAATCACCAGAGAAATTCATGATGCGTGGACCGCTCGACTTATTGCCGGCATAAACCTGGCTGCCATTATCTGCTACAGTCCAGCCCGAAGGAACGAATCCACTGCCATCGCCCCACGACTTGATGATGTTCTCACCCTGGGTATTGGTAGAAGTAGAAGAACCTGTAGAAGGCTGAGTGGTCTGGTTTGAAGAAGACGTACCAGCAGACTTATGGGCATAGTCTTTCTTGGAATACTCGTAATACCAGTAGAAGCAGGTCTGACCGCATGCCTCAGGGTTAGCCTCCAATCCAGCCTTGATATTACCGGTCTTCAGGAAGTTGTCGATATCAAGATAATCATCAGTACTGGTCAGCGTCATGCTGATGTTTCCGAAATGATCCATCACCTTCTTCCAGGCATTACCCCATTTGCTGGTAGTGGCAGTTCCCCATGAGCCCAGGTTGCTGGCCACCCACTGTCCAAACTCATTATACTTACCTGCACCAGGTTTCTCTGGACTCCAGTCTATCTCAGAAACAAGAATCGGTTTATTTTTTACCACAGGTACCTGCTTTTGGAAGTTTGAAATGAACGCATTGGAATCATAGTTCTTATCACTTGCACCATACCATCCTGGATACACATGAACGGCATAGCCGAAATTACTATCAGATACAGGATAGGTGGCATAATTCTCATACTGGCTCTGATAACCAGTGCCAGGAATCCATATAATACCCTTGAAACCATTCTTTCGGATGATATCAATCACTGGTTGGAAATAATCTCGCATGGCTGTGGCAGAACTCTGACCATACCTATTATATATATGAACAGGCTCGTTGGCAAGTTCCAGGGATACGATGCCGGAATTATTCTTCACCCAACTGTTGCTGGAAACAATGTTCCACACCGTTTTAAGATAATTCTGATAAGCATCGCCTACCTTCAAATCCTTAGGACATACGCCTGGAGGACGAATCACCACATACAAGCCATGATTGATGGCCTTCTGCGCAATAGGCAGATAAAGGGCATCAAGATACTTCTGCAAACGGGTAGCACTGAAACGCGATATATTAGCCTCTCCAGTATCAGAACCCGTTGACTTCTTGTTGGGGTCATTGGTCCAGCCTGGTTCGAGATGAAGACGGAAGATGTTACAATAAGTGCCTTTAGCAGGATTTTGGAGTGCTCCGAAAATCTTATCGTAATAGCTAATGCATGGCTGAATATTGTTATCAGTACAAGTATTACCCCAACGGTATTTGTTGAAGTAAGGACTCGGTGTATCCATCACACCATGCAAAATCACTTTGTTGCCATAGGCATCATTCAACTGATTGCCATTCACATGAAGCGGCGAAACCACTCCAAACTGGGCGAACAGACATGACGGTAGCAACGCAGCCGCCAATATCGCCAAAAATCTCTTTTTCATTGTTTTTAGGTTGAAATATAAATGTTTAAAATTGTTATGATGCCGATGATTTTCACCGGCTTTTGTTATTTAAGTTGTTAAAACGTCGCAAAAGTAGCGATTTATTCGATTCATTACTTTATTTCATGTAACAAATGCTTTGTGATGGCTACCATGTCGAATAATTATCCAAAAGTGTCTGTTTTATAAAACAGAAAAGATGCCCTCGCATTTTTTGCCAGGACATCTTTTCTGTTGCTACTCCCCAAACTTCCACCAATCCAATACGATCGTCTTATCTTCATCAATCATAAAGTTCATACCAATCTTTTCCACGGTTTTGCCTTTTAGGGCAAAAGCATCAGCATAATGCTTGTTGCTGATTTGGTCAAGAGCCTCTTGTGGCGACTTATTAAATTTCAGTTCTATCACATAGATGGTATCCTTTGTTTCCATCGTAATGTCAGTTCTTATACGGAGACTTAAAATCTCTTTTATGAAATATAGGAGTAGAAAAAGAATACTGAAAAAAGAAAGTCGCTGATTATTAACATAATACATTTTTTAACAGTTTTTTCTTTTTCAGACCTTTTTTTTTATGCCATTACTTTATGTAATATTTACTATCAAAATCGAACAGGCTTTACTTCAGGAACTGCAGGAATAGGTGGCAACAGACTTTCCAGGCCATCGCTACCCATCGCTACCTTCAGAGCTTTACCCTTATAGGTAATTGTCTTCTTGCTTCCGCCCAGAAGTTCGATATTGAGCTGTCTTTCCTTCACCATATTCCTGAAGCTTCCCTTTCTCGCAGAAATCTCCAAGGTCTTTGCCTTGTCATTCCAATGCAGGCGATAGGTAGCAAAGGCGTTCTTCTCGTAGGCATAGCCATCACCGGCATCCTCGTAGATTTCAAAGTCGGCATCTGCTCCAGGATATATCTTGATAGTATAAGGTGCATCTGGCTGCTCTCCTGCAAATTGCTGGCAGACTGCAAACGGGATGATACTACCAGCTTTCACATAGAGAGGAGAATGCTCGATAGGGGCTGCAGCCTCTATCCATCTGCCTCCATCTTCATGCTTGCCTGTCCAATAGTCATACCAGCCGGCAGCTGTCCTTGGAAGATACACCTTTCTGCTTGCCTCGCCATACTGCATCAATGGTTGGGTCATAGGGGCTACCAGGAAGGATGGTCCCATCATAAACTCGTCCTTGATATCGTGAACAGTGGAATCTGAAGCAAAGTCAAATGCCAAGGCTCGTGTCAGCGTGTAGCCTTCTCTCGTTACCTTCGAAGCCAGCGAATAGGTATATGGCAACAGCTCGTAACGCAACCTGATATGATTGACGATGCTCTCGTAGAATGGCTCGCCGGGGTTTCCGAATCGCCATACCTCTCGGGGAGTATCGGTACCATGACTTCTGAGCATAGGCAGGAAGGTGGCAAACTGGAACATTCTTGTGTACAGTTCACGATAGGCAGGATCGTTGCAACCCTTTGGATACTCGCCCTTATAGAACCAGCGGTTCCATTTGTCAGGACCTGTGAAGAATGCACCTACGTCAATAGTCCAATAAGGACATCCCGTTGCCATGAAATTCAAGCCTGCAGGAATCATCTGGGCAAAACTCTTCCATGAGGCATAAGTATCTCCATTCCAGGTGATGGTAGAAAAGCGCTGCTGACCGGCATACGAAGAACGGGTTAAATTGACAACTCGCTTCTCGACAGTTACCGCTCTCTGATGCTCGTAGATTCCCATTGCATGATAAAGAGAGTAAGTCTGGCTGCGTTCTGCCCCCAGCATATCACTCAAAGCACGGGTGTTGAGCTTCCAGCGCTCAGCATGATTCTGATATCCGTAGCCTTTACGCATCGGATTGTTCCAGTCGCCATCAACAGGCTCAGATGAATCGCACCACCATGCATCAAATCCATTCTTGAAAAACTCGTTGTTGGCATAATCCCAATAGAGCGAACGTGCCTGCGAATTGTAAGCGTCATAAACAGAACCACCCGGCAATATCCATCCCCTCTTCTTGAAATCTTCGTTCTGGGGACAGAACTGCGCATTCGGCCAGATTGAAATCATCAGCTTGCAGTTCATGGCATGGAGCGAATCAGCCAACGCCTTCTTGTCGGGATAGAACTTCGGATCCATCTTCATTTCTCCCCAATGACCGCCTGGCCAATAACTCCAATCCTGTACTATCATATCGAGCGGAATCTTGCGCTGACGATACTCCCTTACTATACTTTCCAGTTCCTTTGAGCTGCAATAGCGTTCCTTCGACTGGGTATAGCCAAAAAGATACTGCGGCATCATAGGGCACTCACCTGTAAGCTGGCGATAGTTGGCAACCACCGCATCCATGTTGTGGCCCTTCATCATGTAATAGTCAATTTCCTGCGCAGCTTCCATTTCCACATAACTGCTATCTTCCACATTATTATATATCATGGCACAGCCTGCATCAAAGAGCAAGCCATAACCAGCCGTGGAATTGAGCACCGGTACCATCGCCTTCAGATTGTGCTGACAAAGATACATCTTCTTGCCTCGCAGGTTTATGTAGTCTTCTATATGAGAGCCCAGCCCATAGATGGCCTCATTTTTCTGCCACTTGAAGTTCATCAGATAACGGTAGGCCGAACCCAGCGTATCTCGCTTCAGCACGTCCATTTCCTCTACATCGCCATTCGCCGTATGCACCACCCTACGGGTTTTCTCGTCAAAAGTCACCTTCTCCTGATAAACTCTCTGTGAAGAACGGGGATTCTGAAGATCCTCTGATAAGAGCAGATGATGCTGATGGTCGAAATAACTGATGGCACCCGATGCTTGATCTATCGTAACCACCAGACTATCTGATGCCATGGAGAGAAGATCCTTCCCATAACGCAGTTTGATTTTCCTATCCTTGCGCGGTACACACACATCCGTACCATTTCCGGTAAACTTACCCTCTGGCTGGAATCTGACCCTCACCACATCAGGCTTGACAAACTGCACCAGCAATTTGCCATTTCCCTTTTGCCATTGCAAGCCATTAAATACGGTATGCACCTCGCCAACACCGACATTTCCAGCCGAAGCCACCATACAGAAAGGCATGAGACCTGCTACGGCAACAATTTTACGAAACAACGAATTCCTCATTTTCCTGTTTACTGATTACATTTATTATTTGATTACCATCACAAAGCCACCACGAGGTTGTACTGTGATATAATCTTTTATTCCCCTGACCTTACGGTATGAGATTTTCCAAGGATTTTTTGCCGTTCCGCTATCTTCGAACACTAAAACCCGTGGGTCTTGCTTTGTCAGAGAAGATAAATCCATGACCAGTTTCTGGGATTCATCCTTTCCATTAATGCCCGCCACATACCATGTGGTTCCCTTTCTTCGAGCCATCACGACACTTTCGCCCGGATAACCACTGAGCAAGCGCGTCTCATCCCATGCTGTCGGCATGTTCGAGATAAAATCCTGTACCTCCTTTGGCTGGGCAAGATAACTCTCCGGCTTATCAGCCCAATGCATCAAGGCCGACTCAAACAAGACTGGCAATGCCAACTCATGAGCATGGGTAGTGATATGCGGATGCTGAGAATCAGAAAAAGTGCAAGGCGTATAATCCATCGAGCCCACAATGCCACGGGTAAATGGCAAGGTAGCATTATGGCAAGCTGCCTTTTTAGTCAGCACAGATTCATTATTATACCATTCCGCTCCATACACACCCTCGGTAGAGAGCAGGTTGGGATAAGTGCGCTGCCAGCCGCGGGGAACAGTAGCACCATGGAAGTTGACCAAAAGATGATGACGTGCAGCACACTCCAAAAGGTCGATGCAATACTCCATCGTTTCCTGCTTATCGCCAGCAAAGAAGTCTATCTTCACTCCTGCCACACCCATTTTCTCTAACCAGGCAAACTCCTTCTCCCTGCTTTCCGGAGCATTCAGCTTGTTATGAGGTCCAGGTGCGCCCCATGCCTTAATCCATGCAGTAGAAGAATTATACCAGAGCAAAGGCTTAACGCCCCTGTCCTTGGCATATTGCAAAGCCTCCTCAATAGTGGCTCCATTCTTCATCTCATCCCATTCGGCATCTATCAAAACGTATGGCAGATGCAAGGTCTTCGCCATATCTACATATTTCTTAATGATATTCAAGTCGTTAGAGCCATGATTGTAAGCCCAATAAATCCAGCTTACACTTCCCGGCTTAATCCATGAAGTATCTTTCAGACAACAAGGGGCGCTGACGTCAGTAACCAAGGTTGAAGCTATCAAATCCTTCTTCTTGCCAATGAGAACCACTCGCCAAGGAGTATTCCAACTACCCGAATAATGCTGAGTATTCTCATCCAGGAACACATGATAATCCTCTGGATTCTGCTCGTTCTTCAAGGAAGAGGCACTGTTGATCCGTTCTATACCAGCCTCAGTTATAAGAGCAAACACATTATTCTGCTCAAACAGACAAGGATAGCCCCAATGTTGCTTTCCACCTTTACCCGTTGTAGATAGGGGGAAGAAATTCTCATAAGACTCTGTCCATTCCTGGAACCATCTACGCGTACCTTCACTGATATGATAAGTAGTCAAATCCTGCCTGATTGACGTATGCTGCAAACCTTCCAACTCATAACGGAAGGCTACACCATCATTATAAAGTCGAACCACCATGCGCAACGGGCGCTGCAGATCATCCTCAAAGGTATAGACAATTTCATTCGCCTCGTTCTTACATTCACTCTTCTTTCCCAGGAGCATCAGATAATGCTCCGAGATATACTTAGGTTTGGAAATGTCTTTCAAGACCAGATTCCTGCCTCCACCATCGCTGGTATTCAAGCCATAACCTGTAATATGAAGCACCTGGCTTTCCTTATTTCCTTTACAGGCATCGCGATAAGCTACCTCAAAAACCTTCACCTTATTTTCCTCACCCTCAGCCTTCCATTCAATCTTTCCATTGGGAGAAAAGAAAGTTTCCCGCAGATTCTGGGCAAACGAGACAAAACAATAAGACAAGAGAAGCACCAATAAAGGCACTCTCTTATCAAACTCTATATTAACCAAAATACTTAATCGTTTCATAAAACTACAAATGATAATTATTGAGCGAAACTTTTACTCCCCAAACTTCCACCAATCCAGGAAGAAGAGGTTCTGCTTCTGGATGTCGCCACCCTTGAATACGAAGTAGAGGTCATGAACACCCTTTACCTTCTTCACCTGGGTAGAGAAGGTTCTGTATTCGTCCTTGGTGTTGCTGATATCCACCTTGCCGATGCACAGGCCGTTTACACCATCAAGACGAATCTCGATGCTGCCGCCCAACATGTGGCAGGAGGCAGAAACCTCGAACTTACCTGCTCCCTTCTTGAAGTCAACACCCTTCACGAGGATATACTCATCCTCATCAATATCAGTTACTATTTGGTTCCACTTATCCTTCTGCGCCCATTCGTTCTTAGGTTGCGTCTTCAATCCATAGCCCCAAGCCATCGTCTCAGCCTCAACCTGGCGATAAGGGTTGAACCATTCTATCTGCTCCAACTTGCAGTCCTGGAAGTATGGCAACTCCTGGATAGTTCCGTCAGGATTGTATGTCATCTCGGCAACAGATACCGAACGCTGCTCGGCATGACGCCCCGTCTTCAAACGGAAGATATCATAATTCAAGCCGAAGCAGTAGCTCTTGCCCTTATAGTCGATAATGCCCGGATGATTGCCACGAGTGCGAGGCGTATGGTTCATGATATGTCCCTTATATTCCCATGGTCCGAGCGGATTCTTGCTCATCGCATAACCGATGCCCTCAGGACAGCAGGTAGAAGCATAAGCCAGATAATAATTGCCATTGCGCTTCCAGAACCAAGGACCTTCCTGATAATCCTGAATCTTCGGGAAGTGCATGATGGAATCAGAATAAGAAATCATGTCCTCGTTCAGTTTCACAGCCTTCAGCATAGGATTTCCCCAATACATGTAAGCCTGATTATCATCATCTATCCATACAGTTGGGTCGATGTCGAACCAGTCACCCTCCCATGCCAGAGGCTTTCCGAGAGGATCCTTGAACGGTCCGTATGGACTGTCTGCTACCAGCACTCCGATGCCATGACCGTGGATAGGGCAATACATATACCATTTTCCATTGCGCTCGATGACCTGCTCTGCCCAGGCACCATTCTCGCCCTTGAACCACTTGAAGTCTTTCAATGAAGCCACGGCACCGCGGTCTTGCCAGTTCACCATATCTGTTGAGGTATAGAGCAGCCAGTCTTTCATCAGGAACCCCTCAGCCCCATCCTCATCGTGGGTGGTATAGAGATATACCGTATCGTTGTGCACATAAGGTGCAGGATCGGCAGTATATTTGGTCTGGATGATAGGCAAGTTGATGTTCTGTGCTGTTGCTACAGTTCCCATGCCAGCCAAAAGCAGGGATAATACTATTTTGCTTCTTCTCATTTTATGATTTAAATTAATTATTAGTTTATTAAATTGTTATTTGTGGCTGCAAAGGTAAGCCAAAAAGCAGAATTCTACTTTTCCACATGTTTCAAATAGTTTATATGAGGTAACACTTACAATACCCAACAAGAAAAAAAACACACGGACAAATTGAATTTGTCCGGTTCGTTTATCCGAACGATTGTAACCTCCCAATAATCAGCACATTATAAACCGCCGGACAATTTGTCCGGACAAATTCAATTTGTCCGTGTTATTTTTTTAGCATGAAATCATAAAGAAATACAAGGATTTCCATCCGGTAAGCGATGAGTTGCCAAATAGAAAACGCAGACTTCTGACCCAAGAAAGTACATATAAAAAGTGTTTGAGAGAAGAATGAGGAAAGTTTACTGGTTATCAGTTACTTTCCTCATTTTGGT
>CAKQCH010000006.1:0-47985 GCA_934216735.1 uncultured Prevotella sp. | reverse complement strand
CTTTTTAACCATACTTAGTTGGAATCTTGATAGAATTTCCGCTGCAAAATTACGATATTATTCGGAGACGAGCAAGATTTTATACGTATATTTAGAGGTTCTGATAAAAAAAGCTGCCAAATGCTTTTGATAGCCTGGCAGCTTTTCTTATTTTTGTTTCTTCTTGTAAAGGCTTAGATTGCATTGATGAATGCCACTACAGCATCACGCTCTTCCTTGGTTGCATTGTAGAAGTTGAGTGCTGATTTGTATGCATCGCTGCGTTGATCATAGCAGTGCCACATGATAGCCTCTACTACGTTGCGGGCACGGCAGTCGTGCAAACGGTCGCTGCGACCAGTCAGCATGCTTGACAAACCACGTCCCCAGAGTGGAGTAGTGCGGCACCATCCTGTGCGGATGTCGTTTGCCATGAACAGACGGTGCTGTACCAAGTCGGTGTATGGATAAATAGTCTGGCCTGGATACTTTGGCAACATGGTATTAGGATCCTTACCGATGCTCTTGGCGTAAGCCTTGATAGCATTATCTACCCAATAGTTGTCAGCACCAGTCTTCCATGATGGCTTGTGGCAAGTAGCGCAACCCCACTGAGTGAAGAGCTTCTTACCTTCCTGAACCTGTGCGTTGTCGAGGTTACGGGCAGCAGGAACAGCCAGACCACGGTGCCAAACCATGAAGTCATAGTAATCCTTGTCGCTCATCTCTTCCTCGCCATTGTAAGGTGCTCCCTTGAGGAGGTACTTCTCGAAAGTAGCTGACTTGGCTGCATTGTTACAGCTCAGAATCTCGTTTACTCTCTCCTTGATACGTTCGTCAGTTCCATCTGCATAGTATGGGTGGAGTACAGAAGATTCGTCAGCACCATGCTTCTTGATATAACTGATTACTTCTGGGTCTTCGCTCTGATACTTTGCCCAGGCTGGAGTGGTATAGAGGTAATGACGATCGGAACGTGTTACGTTGGTAATGTTCCAGATGGCGTTAGCACCTGGACCATCCTGCAGGGAAGCACGGGTCATGGCATAGGTAAACTTCTTCACCATCTTGGTTCCATCTGCCAACTTGTACCAGGCAGTTGAAGCCCAATCGTTAGCAGTCTTGTCCCACATGGCAGGGTTCAGCTCTACCCCGTATTTCGCCTCATCCTGATAAACCTTCTTCATATCATCCTGGTCGATGGCATCAAGCAAGCCTGTACCATAGATACCGATGGTTGATTCCAAACGTACTTCATAGTTGTTTGGCTTAGGATTGGTATTGAATGCAGACTGAGGGATAGTAACCTCTGGATACTGCAAAGCAAAAGTCTCGCCATCCTTAGGGAACTTCATAGCCAAACCGCTAGGCATGGCTGTAACCTCATTCCACTGAATGTTCATTTGCTTCTCGTCGACAGGAGCAGAGAATGGAGTCATTGCCTTGGTCTGTGGCATACCTGTAACCTCAGATATGTAGCTGTTTGCTGCGTAAGGCTTTCCGTCAGCGGTAGTACCTGCTGTAGGGTGATAAATTACGAGCAGATAGCCGTTGCCAAACTGGTCTGCCTGATACTGGTTCTGGAACTTTCCATGACCATAGTTAGGATGGCAGTGGATACAGCTGCTGCGAACCCAAGCTGGGCCAAGACCCTTACGTGGAGCCTCTGTGATGGTGTAAAGGTGCTCGAAGAAATCCTCACCTTTGTTGAAACTGTTTGACAGTCCCTGGTTGGTGGTAGCTGGTGTTTCTGCCGAATAACTCATACCTTCGTCAGTTCCAAGTTCGCCACCTGGATACCATTCTGATGCCTCAAATACATCGTTAGCCTTACCAAACTGAGAGTCACCATTTAACTTGTCATTGTTTACCACATTGTTATCATCGGAGCATGATGCCAAAGGCAAAACAAGCAAGCCGAGTAATAACATTTTGCTAATTCTTTGATAAATCATAATGTTATTCTGTTTTATAATGTTTTATATTCTCGTTTAGCGCAGAATAGCATCTCACCAAAAAGAGTATGGTGAGATGCTCCCTGTATGTTAGTTTACCACAAGATTACTCTGGGTTTACTTCATCAAATTTCTTACCCCAAACAGTACTTACGTACTTAACGAATGGGTAAGGCATACCGCCGATCTTGCTGATAGCGTTAGCGATGGCAGTCTCAACACGCTGACCTTCTGCAGATGCATTATCCTTGAAGAACTGATGGAAGCTATACTTAGCATTAGAACTTGTACCATTAGTTCCACCATACCACAAGTTCTCGATAGAACGGATGTTGTTCTGGAAGTCGGTGATAGAGTTGTAGCTATATGGAGACTCTACGTAGCTGATATCACCTGCCTGGAATGGGTTGGCAATCTTGGCTGTACCTACCTCGTTAGAGATGCCCCATGCTGAACCTTCCTCCAAAGAGAGAAGCTGCTGGATGGCTGCCTTCAGTGTTGCAAACTTACTGATAGAAGTGTTGCCTGCATTCTTCAGGTTGGCTGCGTAAGACTGGTTTTTGTCTGTCAGGTACTCAAGACCTGCTGCCTTTACTGCTGCGAGGCGAGATTCGGTAGGATTCTCAGACCATGCTACCTCCAGCTCATATACGTGGTTTACCAAGTCCTCGATAACAGCCTCGGCATACTTCAATTCCTCAGAACCCTTTACGTCTGTGAAGCCTTTGTAGGTATCGTTTCCCTTGAACTCTGCAACCTTACGTGGCTGTCCATCACGGAAGAGGATAAACTCAAGTGCATGGAAACCAAGGATTGAAGCATCCTCAAGCGCATCATCACTATACTTACCTGTAGCAAAGTAGCTGTGGAGGAGTGTACGGTTCAATGGCCATGAGTCGATGTGTGGGTCAATATCGAAGTCTGATGCTGCACCACCGAGGAAAGCCTCGCTCTTCTCCCACAAGGCACGTGCTTCCTTGAAAGCTGCGCAGGCATTGTTGATGTTCTCCTGAGTCAGGTTGTTGGTATCTACACTCTTAGGAAGAGCTGTATGCAACTTCTCTACAGCATCAGCCAATGACTTGTAGGTTGGCTGGATGGTATTGTCTACTGCATTAGCACATACATTCTTCAGGTATGTTTCCTGATCTGCACTCAAATTTGCGTTGTTTACTTTGCTGTAAGCTGCACGGAGCGCATTGCAAAGTTCATCGCAGGCATCCATAGCATCCTGGCCATATGCCTTGTTTGTAAAGTCGTTGTTCTCTACAGGATCATCATCACTGCTGCATGAAGTGAAACCTAATGGCAACATGAAAGCTGCCATGAGCATTACTGCACTTTTAAAAACCTTTTTCATTTTTTATATAAATATTTTGTTACTGATATGTTTGTTTCTATGTTTCAATCACTTTTTATGATGCTCTTATATAAGAACTTTTAGAGAAACCATCCTTCATAAGCCACACCGATATTGATGGCAGGCTCGTTGTTGTACTGGCTCTTCAGGAAGCGATGTGAATATTCTGCCTTTACTACAATCTGTTTTACTGGATAGTAGTTGATACCTACTGCCATGCGCTGTACGTTGGTGTAATCGTATGAAGTATTCTTGGTCTTGGAAGCGTATGGATTATAGTGCTCATAACGGCCAAAGAGATACATCTTCTGGTTGGACTGACGGAGTTTCTCAATTTGTGAGAAAACATTGTAGCCAGCCTCAATACCGTATGCAAAGGCATTCTTGCTGACGAATGCTGAGTGGTGGAACGGAGAGAGACCATTCAGACGGTTGGTGATGTATTTCAGTTGCTCGGCATCGCCAAGGTAACCATAGTCAGCTTGGCCTCTAACAATCCAGTTGTGGTCGTTGTAAGTGAAATCAAATGAACCTACAGCTACTACACCTTTGTATTGAGCGTCCACGCCATTTTTATTCACAGGATATGCGTTGCCAATGCTATGTCCGTAATAACCACTCAATCCAAGTCGCAATCCCTTGATGCTATAGTTGTCGATACGAAGGGCACCACCGTATTTTGTGGCTATTTCAAATTCCATTGGACTGCCTGGTCCTTTATTGATCCAACCTGTATTGGTGAAATTGTTGGCATTCAAACCTGCCAGGAATTGCAATTCATATCTCCAGCCCTTTGTCTTACCCCAGAAACTGATACCTGTCTGATGCCAAGTGCTTGGGAGAACCGTATTCTCACCTTCAGGACGATAAACAGTGAAGAAATTCAATGGCTCGTGGTAAGCGTTGTTCAAACCAACGGGAACTACGATGTGACCAGCCTTGATGTTAGCCCAACGACCGAATGACTTCTGAATCCAGAACTGTTCGAGTTCGACTTCACCGCCTTTTTCAACTTCCTGTTCCCATTCGCCACCTTCTTCGTCTTCTTTCTCATAGGCCATTCCTACGCCACCATGCTCAAACTCAATCTCGGTACCCATAGTCCAACCCTTTCCGAAGTCGTAACCCAGGTAAATTACTGCATGAGGAATATCGAAACGACCATGGCTAGGGTCATTCTTGTGTTCGTCAGCCAAACTGTAACGGCTTACGTGGTCGCTATAGAAGTTGCGGCTCATGGCCACCTCGCCATAACCACCCACGCTGAGGCGCTTGCCGTTCACGTGCTGCATCACACTATCGGCAGCCACAGTTTGTGCACTTGCCGTTGCCAAGCCGGCAACCAGGGCAGCGGACATCAATCCAATTCTTAAACTGTTCATCTTTATTATTTTGAATTTATTGTTATCGTATTATCCTTAATATAATAAAGAAAAGAGCGCGGATGTCTGCTTGCGGTCTCGACACTTTAGAGGCCTAGTATCTCCTTAAAGCCATGAGGCATGATAAGGAATTACGCAGCTCTGCCGCTCGGGAGTGGCAATCATCACCGCGCTCTTTCTCGATTTCGGGTGCAAAGGTACGAAGTTTTAAAATATCTTGCAATACCTAAAAATCGGTAAACTGCGGCATCCCCATTTCTAGGTATTGCGAGTTTCGAAACTTTTTTGTATATTTGCACCCGAAATAGAAACATTATGAATGTTCTTGATACAAGGATGTTTTCATTTAAGAATAAAAGAAGATGAAAAATCAGAAGATGTATGAAGCTGACGACAAGATGATCAGCATCATTAGAGACAATTACAACATCTTGCAGAGCCTCGGTAGCTTCGGTATCAACCTGGGCTTTGGCGACAAGACTGTGCGTGAGGTTTGCGACGAGCAGAAGGTGGATACTTATACTTTCCTGTCCGTGGTAAACTTGACGATTAATGGTTACAAAGAGTATGACAATGCTGACCGCCTGTCGCTGCCGACCCTATTGCATTATCTCAAGGCATCGCATGCCTATTACATAGATTTCCAGTTGCCGTTTATCCGTAAGGAACTGGTTGAAGCGCTGGATGAAAAGGATAATCTGGCACGCCTTATCCTCAAGCTTTATGATGACTATGCCCATAGCATCACCAATCACATGAAGTATGAGGAAAAGATGGTATTTCCTTATGTTCAGGCACTTATAGATGGTAATGCCAGTGCGAACTTCGATATCGAGACCTTCTCGAAGCATCATGCTCAGGTGGACATAAAGTTGAAGGAGTTGAAGAGTATCATCATCAAGTATCTGCCTTCGGATGGACTGCATAACAACCAGCTGAGTGCCACCCTCTATGACATCTACAATAATGAGGAATGGCTGAAGCATCATTCTGAGGTGGAGGAAGAAATCTTTATTCCTGCCGTAAGAAATGCAGAAATAAAACTGAAGCAGAATGATGTGAGTGCCAAGATTTCGAGCATGATTAATCAGACTCCGATGAACGACGAACAGTTGAGCGATAGAGAGAAAGATGTGATAGTGGCTTTGGTTCAGGGAATGACCAACAAGGAGATAGCCGATCACCTTTATATCTCCATCAACACGGTGATTACCCACCGCAGAAACATCGCCCGAAAGCTGCAGATTCATTCTCCTGCCGGCTTGACAATTTATGCCATCGTGAACAATCTGGTTGATATTTCTACGGTGAAACTCTAGTTTTTCCTTAGGAACAGTCATCATTGAAATGTTATTTTTTATAAAATGATAATGCCTTCCCTGCTGTTTGCGGGGAAGGCATTATCACTATATGTAGGTATGCTATAACCGGGTATCACCATTATTGGGGATAAACGGACCCGTTTAAATCCTGTTGATGTCCACATATCCATGCATCACGGCATAGATAGTGAGTGAAGAAACGCTTTTAATTCCTAATTTTTCCTGGATATTCTTGCGATGAGTAATCACCGTGGTGAGTCCGATGCAGAGCTGATCGGCAATTTCTTTGTTGATTTTGCCTTGTGCCACCAGCGAAAGCACCTCGATTTCTCTATCCGACAGGGCTTTCTCCTTGGAATCAGCTGAATTCATCATCGGGAGATGTTCTCCATGAGGATGTCCCGAACGCTGCAGGCTCATCAGTTGCTTGATGAGCTGTGTTTCCGGAACATTGGTGCAGATGCAGTGGAAACCTTGCAGTTGTGAGTTCAGGTCGTTGCAAGGGGTGAGCACGATGGTATGAGGACGGTGGCGGTTCTCGATGAAGAAATTGCGATGGGCAAGAAGCACATGCATCGACACGAAATAGTGCATGAACCGGTCGGGTGCATTCGATTCAAATTCACCGAATGTACCAAAAATCTGGATACTTACCATAGGGATGGCGCTTTCGAGCAACCCCTTGAGTCCCAGTGCTGCCAGCGTGTTGTTATCTACAATGGCAAGTTCGGGCATCGCCTTTCCTGCCATCGCCTTCTTCATTTCTTCATTCATATCTTGTCTTTTTTTTTTTATTTTTATAGAAATGCGGGTGAGAAATCCTTTTCGTTCTGCCGTCTTATAGGAATAGGGTGAGGAATGTTGCCGCAAACCAACCCTTGAATCTCTGCCAGCCCGTGCGCCACTCGCGCCAGTTTTTCTCATTGAGCAGAAAACTGTCTTTCTTCTCTTTGTTGAAGAGCTGGTCCAGTTGGTCGGTGGTGCATGAATCTACAATCACTGCATTCTCTTCGTAATCCCATCTCAGACTTCGGGCATTGAGGTTGGCGCTTCCCACGGTGCAGAACTTTCCATCTACCATGATAATCTTGGTGTGGTGGAAGCCCGGCGTATACATCCATACATCGCATCCCGCCTTCATCAGTTTGTGAGCATTGTAAAAGCCGCAATCTGGTGTCAAAGGAATATCGCTTCGGGTAGAGAGCATGATCTCCACCTTTACGCCCCTTTTTGCTGCATTCTTCAGTGCCTTCTTCAGCTTGTGGCTCAGGGTGAAGTAGGGACTGATGATTTTGATGCTATCCTGTGCGTCGTTGATGGCGTTCACGTAGAAATAGCGGATGATATCCTTCGAGATATGTGGCTCTCTGTTGATGATACCCACCGTCTTGCGATAAGCCGTGGCGGTGGTATCGGGTTTGAGATTCTCTACCAGATAGTCCTTCTTCTCCTTGCGATAGTATTCTTCACCATCAATATGCTGTCCGCTTACCTTGTTCCACATCTTGAGGAATATTTTCTGCAGGGTATTCACCTCGCTTCCGTCGATGCGGCAGTGCATATCGTGCCATTCGCCCACCACCTTCGTTCCTTTTATATAATAGTCGGCTACGTTCATGCCGCCTGTATAGGCAATCTGACCGTCGATGACTACGATTTTCCGGTGGTCACGGTTGAAAACGGCATGCACCCAAGGAAACTTCAGGGGTTTGTATTCATAAATCTCGATGCCGTTGGCACGGATTTCCTTGAGATGTCGCTTTCTCAAAGGTTTGTTGTTGGATGAGTTTCCGAATCCGTCATACAATGCCCTTACCTTGACGCCTTCCTTCACCTTCTGGGCAAGAAGGTCGAAGAGGAGGGAGGCGATGCTGTCGTTGCGGAAGTTGAAGTATTCCAGATGAACGCTGTGCTTGGCTTGGCGAATCGCCTGAAACATGTCGTCAAACTTCTCCTGTCCGCTCATCAGAAGCGTCACTGAGTTATCGTGGGAAAAACTGATGCCTTTCCCACGAAGCTGGTTGACTATTAATGAATCGCTGGTCTGTGCGCTGCACAGCGAACAAGACAGCCATAATGTCGCTATTAATAAAAAATATCTCATCTTATCTATAACCGTGTTATCTATAAATCCGTGTAATCCGTGTAATCCGTGCCTAAAAAATTATACCATGCAGGCATAGTGATCTACTATGCCTTTCAAATGATTATCCTTATCTACTACGAGCACCGTATGCACCTCGTATTTGTGCATAATGCGCTGAATCTCCGAAATCTTGGTCTTCGGAGTCACCATCTTTGGGGTGGTGGTCATGATGTCGCTAACGGTCTTGTTGAAGAACTCTGCCTGCCATTTCTCCATGGCACGGCGGATATCGCCATCGGTAATCAAGCCGATGACACGCTGGTCTTCATCAAGCGAGATTCCCAGTCCCAGTTTGCCCTTGCTCACGTGGATGATAGCCTCACCCAGGTGCATATCCTTAGGAATAATAGGCATATCGTCGCTGCGCATCACATCCTCGGCGGTGGTAAGGAGTCGCTTACCCAATTCGCCGCCCGGATGGAACTGGGCAAAGTCGCGAGGCTTGAAGTGGCGTACCTGCATCAGGGCTATTGCCAGGGCATCGCCCATCGCTAGTGCCGCAGTGGTACTGCTGGTAGGGGCGAGGTTCAGCGGACAAGCCTCCTTCTTCACCTTCACGGTGATATGATGGTTGGAATATTTCGCCAGCAGGGAATTCGGATTTCCCGTAATCGAAATAATCGGTATGTTCATGTGGAGCACCATCGGGATGAAACGGAGCAGTTCATCGGTCTGACCGCTGTTGCTCAGTGCCAGCACCACATCCTTATCGGTCATCACACCGAGGTCGCCATGATATACATCCAGCGGATTGATATAGAAAGCAGGCGTACCCGTTGAGGCTAGGGTAGCGGCAATCTTGGCACCCACGTGTCCACTCTTGCCCACACCGGTAACGATAATCTTGCCTTGGCAATGGTACATCATATCCACTGCCTTCTCAAAATTGTCATCCAGATAAGGTATCTGGTCGAGGATGGCCTGCGCCTCATCGCGGAGAGCCTGTTCGCCATAGCCACGTACCACCTTGTCATCTATCTTATTATTCTTATCGGTCATTTCTATAACATTTGAATTCTTAGTTCTTTACTTTTCCTCTTCACTTATAAAAGTTCCTGGATAAGAGATTCTAATTTGTCTAATTTCAGCATGTTGGCTGCATCTGATAATCCCTGGTCTGGGTCAGGATGTACCTCGAAGAAGTAACCCGTAGCACCGAATGCCTTGGCTGCCAATGCCATCGCCGGAACGAACTTGCGGTCGCCTACAGTCTTGCCGTCACCGGCACTAGGGCGCTGCACGCTGTGGGTGCAGTCCATGATCACATTAGGTACAATCTCCTTCATGTCAGGGATGTTGCGGAAGTCAACCACCAGGTTGTTGTAGCCGAAACAGTTGCCACGTTCGGTGAGCCAAACTTCCTTGGCTCCGCTTTCCAATGCTTTCTCCACAGGATACTTCATGTCTCTTCCACTCAGGAACTGTGCCTTCTTGATATTGACAATCTTGCCTGTCTTGGCGGCAGATACGAGCAAGTCGGTCTGGCGGCAGAGGAAGGCTGGAATCTGGAGGATATCGCATACCTCGCCCGCAGCCTCAGCCTGATAACTCTCATGAATATCAGTAGTGATGCGAAGACCATATTTTGACTTGATGTCGCTGAGCATCTGGAGTCCCTTTTCCAGGCCTGGACCACGGAAAGAGTGGATGCTGGTACGGTTGGCCTTATCGAAAGAAGCCTTGAATATGATGTCTGTCCCTAATTTATGGTTGATG
This sequence comes from uncultured Prevotella sp., assembly GCA_934216735.1. Taxonomy (GTDB): domain Bacteria; phylum Bacteroidota; class Bacteroidia; order Bacteroidales; family Bacteroidaceae; genus Prevotella. The sequence goes on along the minus strand of CAKQCH010000006.1, from coordinate 38,125 downwards.
CGCACGAGTTCCTGAGCTACTGTATCCAACAGCTCCATCGACTCGATGACGCATGGTCCTGCTATGAATGTTGCCATTTTTTTTAATTTATAATTTATAATGAATAATTTATAATTTTCGTGCTTCCGGAATTCTTCTTTTTAATTCTTCTTTTAAAACTATTCTTCCGGAGTAGCATTCTTGATAGTTATTTCACGCTGTGGGAATGGAATCTCGATGTTGTGCTCGTTCAGCGTATCGTAGATGCACTCCATGATGGTGGCGTCGTCCATGGCTTGGGTAAGCACATTGACCCATACCACAACCTTAAGGGTGATGCAGCTGTCGTCGAAACTCTTGAGCAAAACCTTCACGCCCTTTTCCTTATTGATGCACTCGAGCTTCTGCAGTTCCGTGATGAGTATCTGCTTCACCTCCTTGATGTTGCTTCCGTATGCCACGCCTACTTCCAGCACATCCAGCTCGTAACCATGATTCTTGGTCATGTTCTTATAGTTCTTGGAGAACAGCTGCGAGTTCTGGAAGGCGATGACTGAACCGTCGATAGCCTCCAGCATGGTAGAGGTGTAGCTGATACTGCTCACCTTACCACGGGTGCCGTCGCAGATGATATAGTCACCCACCTTCACACGGCCCATCATCAGGGATACGCCGTAGTAGATGTTCTCGAGAATATCCTTGGATGCAAAACCCAGACCGGTTGACAAACCGGCGAAGATGGCAAGCAGCCATGACTTTCCTACCTCGAATACGCTCAGGGCAATCATCAGCCAGATACCCCATACGATGACCTGCAACACATTCTTGAACATCACAATCTTGGAAGCTGCCGATGCCGGATCAGTCTTCTCGAATTGATGGCGCATCAAATCTACCGTGGTGATATTGATGTAGTTAAACAGAAAGTAGAGGCAAGCCACCCACGAAACGCTATAGAGCGAAGCCGTGAAGTTGGTGGTATGGATATAGTTCTTGTTGAAGATTTCCCAGGTGGTGTCGCTCATGTTAAACACATCTGCTGCCCAATAGATGGAGACGATGAAGGAGAGCACGCCCGAGATAGGCAGCAACACCTTATATACGAAGCGATAGCCCCATTTCTCGGTGATAGCCTTGTTGCGCAGGTTTCTGCGCTTGGCATATACGCTGAGCCATCCCTTGCAGCAGGTGATGGTGAGCACGCAGGTGAGCTGCATGGTCCACCAGATAATAATCTGTACGGCGAGCAGGGTGAAACCTACCCAAGCACTGACGGTAGTTACCGCAAAGACGGCAAGCGAGATGTAGGCGTATGTCTTGTCGGTACGCAGCACCTGATTGCGCTTCCTGGCTATCACATTCCACTGCCACAGGGAGCAGAATAGAAGGATAGGAGGGAAGATGAAGTTCACCAAATCGTTTGGTATCAGGATGATACGGAAAACGATGACGATGAAGCCTATCAGCATCAGTGGAGAATAGATGCGGAAGGTGTTCTTAATCTTGTCATTATCCACACGTAGCAGGATTGATACCAGAATGACGCCAATCAGCCATGCAAACTCCACCAGCAACTGGCTTGCCATTACCACAAAGTTCTGGGTAACCGTCATGCGTACGATGCCTAGGATGGCTGCAAAGGTAACCACGGTCATCGCCATGATGAGGCAAGGGCGTTTTGCCATGAAACTCTCCTTTCTGTTCTGGAACATACCGTGCTTCATCAGTTGGGTGAGCACGATGCGGATGGCAAAAAGATTGAGGAAGACGGAGATGAGACCATAGAATGCAATGATGCCGAAGAGGATGAAGATGATGCGTACATCCCATTGCGACATCATGCCTGGTGCCCGCTTGTATTTCTCTGCTACAGAGGTCTTTGCCTCGTTGTAGTTCATGCCGATATTGCATAGGATATGCAGATAGTTGTCGCCTCCATTGTTGAAGATGCTGTTCTGGATATCGCTGTATCGCTTGTTGGCATAGTCGTTGAGAGCCTTCAGTTTCTTGTCGGTCCTGTCGTATGCCATCACGTATAGCTGCAACTGTTCCTGCTTTTCTACCAGTTGTCGGCGGATGTTCACGGCAAGGGTCAGGTCTACGTTGCGGTTTACCTGTGCCTCGTCGCTCAGGAACATGCTGTTCATGCCGTAGAGATAATTGATGAGGGAGTCGTATCGCGCCACTTCCATATTGGTTTCCTTGATCATCTGCCTGAACGGCACCGCCTTCGACTTGAACTTTCTGAACTGTTCGGTAGCCTCATGGCAGGCGTAGGTCATGTCGAATACGTATCCGTTTCGCTGGGAATAGAGCATGATGGAGTTCTGGTCAGCTTGTCTTACGATGCTGATCAGTTCGGCGATAACCTGCTGCTGTTGTGCCTTTGCCACCTTGTTCTGCTTTTCCAGGTCGATGTGGTAGTTGGTCAACTCGGTGCGCAGCATATAGAGCGTTGTATCCAGGTTGGCTTCCTTGAGCACAGCATTGCTTGGCAGCACGAAAGCCACCATCAGCAAGATGAGAATATATAGTTTCTTTTTCATATTAAGTCTATTTGTCTGCAAAGTTATTAATAATTCGTGAAAAATCAAAGAATAAGATGCGTTTTTTAAGATAATCAGCCAGATGAAGCATCTTTTTACCCATATCTTTGCGATATTTCATCGAAATTCCGTACTTTTGCAGTGTATTTAAAAAGATAAAACAATGAACATACTCATAGCAGACAGCGGCAGTACCAAGACCGATTGGTCGTTGACCGACGGGCAGGGCAATGTAGTGATGACTTGCAAGACACAGGGCATCAATCCTATTCACATGCAGGATGACGAGGTTCTCCAGATTCTGAAGTCGGAACTCATCTTGCCGGAATCACCACAGGAAGTATATTTCTATGGCAGCGGTGTGACCGAGGCGATGAAGCCCCGGATGGCCTCACTCCTGCAGCAGACCTTTCCTGGAGCCAAGGTGGAAGCCGAGGGAGACATGATTGGAGCGGCAAGAGCCCTCTTCGGCAACAAGCCAGGCATCGCCTGCATCTTGGGAACAGGAGCCAACAGTTGTCTCTATGATGGTTGTCGTATGGTGATGAATACGCCACCGCTGGGTTACATCCTGGGCGATGAGGGTAGTGGTGCCGTTCTGGGTAAGCTCTTCCTGAACGGTATTTTCAAGGGCACCTTGTCTGCCACGATGAAGAAGAAGTTTCTGGAGTGGTCGGGATTGGATTATCCTGCCATTATAAATAAGGTGTATCGCGAACCGCTTGCCAATCGTTTCCTGGCTTCCCTCTGTCCGTTCATCTCGCAGCAGATAGCCGAGGGCGAAAAGCATGAGAATGGCACCGACGAACTGAACGAGGCGATGGCTCTCTATCGGGTGGTACTTGGCAACTTCAATGATTTCTACGAGAAGAATCTCCTTCCTTATATCAAATATGTGAAGGCGAGCGCCGAAGACATCTCTCAGTTGGAGTCTGGGGTAAAGGCATGGGATTTGTCTTTGGGCGAAGATGTGCCAGCCGTGGGCTTTGTGGGAAGCATCGCCCATTACTTCGAGTCGCCATTGAGGAATGTGATGTGCGATGAGCATCATCTCACCATCCAGAAGGTAATGCAGGCACCTATGCCGGGACTGATTCAGTATCATTCCCAGCCCCAAAAACAGGTTTAGCTTTTTTTATAAAAAGTATCAGAATTTTAGAAAATACGGCACCAAAACAGATAAAATGCTCTGTTTTGGTGCTTTTTTTGTTAAGAAAGGAGGACGATGCAACATTTTATACGTATCCATTTAACAATAATACCCCTATGCGTATTTGTTTTTTCCTTATCTTTGTCCCATCAAAAACAAATTTCACAACGATAAATCAAGGAGTGTCGCTCTTCGGAGCGGCTCCACCTTATTTATATAGGGCAATATGAACCTACCCAATGATAGGAACAATATTAAACCAAAAATGAACAATTATTAATTTAAACCTAACGTAATTATGAGAAAAACATCTCAGAAATTCTCGCAGAGCCGAATGCTCTGTAAGGTTGCTCTGGTAGCCCTCATGTTGGCTTTCCAGGCAATGCTAGGAATCGGAGCGGGTGTCCTCAATGCTCAAACGGTTAAGGGTACTGTTATCTCTGGCAGTGACAATGAACCATTGATTGGTGCAAGTGTCATGGTCGAGGGAACGAAGAATGGTGCCGTAACCGACTTGGATGGTAACTTTGCCATCTCAGCAAAGAACGGACAGACTCTCGAAGTTTCTTACTTGGGCTTTATCACCCAAAAGGTGAAGGTCACTGGTTCGGTCATCAACGTAACTCTCCTCGAAGACAAGCAGTCGCTCGACGAGGTGGTTGTCGTTGGTTATGGTGTTCAGAAGAAAAAGCTGGTGACGGGTGCTACCGTTCAGTTGAAGGGTGACGACATCGCCAAACTCAACACCACCAACCCTCTTTCTGCCATGCAGGGACAGACTCCTGGTGTTAACATCGTTTCAACTTCTGGACAGCCTGGTGCTTCCATGAGTGTTACCATCCGTGGTTTGGGTACTGTAGGTAATTCGCAGCCTCTTTATCTGATTGATGGTGTGGGTGGTGATATCACAACCTTGAACCCTGCCGACATCGAGAGCATCGACGTACTGAAGGATGCGGCTTCTGCTGCTATCTATGGTGCGCAGGCTGCCAATGGTGTAGTCCTCGTTACTACCAAGAGCGGTAAGGAGGGTGTATCTAAGATTACCTACGATGGATATGTTGGTTGGCAGACTTTGGGCCGTAAGTTTGAAATGCTCAATGCTAACCAGTATATGCAGATTATGGATGAGGCTTTGCTGAACTCATACATGTCGCCTATCGACTGGACTTCTCTCAGTGCTATCCGTGATGCAAATGGTAATGTTTACAATACAGACTGGATTGACCAGGCTGTAGACAATGGTGCCTTGACCACTAGCCACAGTTTGGCTTTTACCGGTGGTAGCAAGACATCTACTTATTCTATTTCTGGTGGTTATACAGGACAGGACGGTCTTATCGGCGGTTCTGACGTTTCTTATTATAAGAGGTATAACCTCCGTGCCAATTCAGAACACAAGATGTGGAATGGATTGGTAACTATCGGTGAGCACGTTGGTTTTGTTTATAAGGATAGCCGTGGCATGGGTACCGGCAATATCTACAACAACAACCTCCGCAGCGCATTCTCTACTTCTCCTCTGGTTCCAGTTTATGACGCCAATGGTAACTATTATTCTACCGTTGATTCCGACTGGAACAAGAATGATGGTAACCCTTATGGTACTATGATGATGAATCGCTACAACCAGAGCAAGAATACTTCGGTTGATGCGAATGTATATGTGCAGATTGAACCTATCAAGAACCTGAAGTTCAAAACCGTATTCGGTTTGAGCTATGGAGGCTCTAACTATCGTTCATTTACTCCTATTTATAAGTTTACTCCTCAGAGCGGTAATGGTATCACCAAGGTGAACCAGAGCAATGGCAATGGTACTTCCCTGGTTTGGACCAATACCCTGACTTACGATTTCGATATCAAGGATCATCATATCAGTGCCTTGCTGGGTAGTGAGACTACCAAGTATGATGGTGAGTCAACAGGTAGTTATGGTGTGAACCTGACTGCTGGTTTTGATGACTGGGAGCATGCTTATGTTGAGAATACCGAGAAGGGACATGCTGACCGTAAGGTAAGCGGTGGTCCTTACGATGCTACCCGTGGTCAGTCTTTCTTCGCCCGTTTGGGTTGGTCTTGGAAGGATCGCTACATGGTGAATGCTACCATGCGTGCCGATGGTTCTTCTAAGTTTGCCAAGGGTCATCGTTGGGGTTATTTCCCTTCAGTTTCTGCCGGTTGGACTTTGACAGAGGAAGATTTCATGAAGCCTGCCGCTTCCTGGTTGGATTTCCTGAAGCTCCGTCTCTCTTGGGGTCAGGTTGGTAATGCCAACATCAACTGCTATCAGTATCTGGCTCCTGTTACAACATCCAAAACCAACTACAACTTTGGTGCTACTGGAGGTACCGATGCCTGGGTGATGGGTGCTTATACCGAGCGTCTGGCTAATGAGAAGGTGAAGTGGGAGACTTCAGAGCAGTATAACGTAGGTTTGGATGCCCGTTTCCTCCGTCAGCGTCTTTCTTTGACTCTCGATGGTTATATCAAGAGCACCAAGGACTGGTTGGTTCAGGCTCCTATCCGGGCTACTGCAGGTACTGGCGGTCCTGTCATCAATGGTGGCGACGTGAAGAACAAGGGTATTGAGGTTGGACTTTCATGGAATGACAACATCGGAAGAGATTTCACTTACAGTGTAGGTGCCAACTTTGCCTACAACCATAATGAAGTAGGTAATATCCCAACCCTTGATGGTATCATCCATGGTAAGGACAATCAGATTTATTCGAACGCCGAGGAGTTCTATCGTGCAGAGAATGGTCACGCCATCGGTTACTTCTGGGGTTACAAGACTGCTGGACTCTTCCAGAACCAGAAGGAAATCAACGATTGGATAGCTGCCGGTAACGGTATTTATCAGGCAGATGTAAAGCCTGGTGACGTGAAGTATGTTGACGTGAATCATGATGGCGTTATCAATGCCAGTGATAAGGTTGACTTGGGTAATGGCCTTCCTAAGTATACTTTCGGTTTCAATTTCAACCTGGCATGGAAGGGCTTTGACCTGAGTGCTAACTTTACAGGTGCAGCCGGTTTCCAGATTGCACAGTCTTATCGTAACCCTGACTCTTCTCAGGCTAACTACAGCCGCAGAATCCTGAAGCGCTGGACAGGTGAGGGTACAAGCAATGAGATTCCTCGTGTTACATACGGAGATGTAGGTAACTGGTTGTTCTCAGACCTCTACTTGCAGGATGGCGACTACATCCGCTTGCAGAACCTTACCATGGGCTACGATTTCAAGAAGCTCATCTCTTGGAAGGGACTCTCTAAGATGCGCCTCTATTTCCAGGTGCAGAATCTCTTTACTTTGACCAAGTATGATGGTATGGATCCGGAAATCGGTTCATTCAATGGTACAGATGGTAACAGCAGCGATTCCTGGGTATCAGGAGTTGATATGGGTTACTATCCACATCCACGTACTTTCATCGTTGGTTTAAATCTTGCATTCTAACTCTTTAACAGAAAGTAATATGAATAAGAAACATATATTGATGAGTGCCCTGATTCTCTCTTCCCTGGCTTTGACGTCATGCGATGACTTCCTGGACACTTCATCTAAGACAAAGATGAATTCCGAGACTGCTTACAGCACACCAGCTGCAGCAGACATGGATCTTGTGGGCTGCTATGATGGATGGCAGCGTACATTGAGCGCTGAAGGTGTCGGTATGTACCTGACGGCTGAGTTTGCTTCTGAGCAGGCTTTCGCTGGCTTGGGACTTTCTGATGCCAAGAACAATAATGCCATCGACCAGTTTGATTTGTCCATCGCACCATCTTATACAGATCTCTTCAATACGGATTGGAAGAATTATTATCAGGCTATCTTCCGTTGCAATCAGTTGATTCAGGCTGATGCTACCATCAACTGGAATGGTGATACCAAGACAGAAGGCCGTATCATGGGTGAGGCTCGTGCGCTTCGTGGCATCCTGTATTTCGACTTGGCCCGTTTGTTTGGTGATGTGCCTTTGTTGCTCGAACCTTCAGAGGCTAACGTTCCACGTACTCCAGTGAAGGAAGTATATCAGGCCATCTTCGATGACTTGAAGTTTGCTGCTGCCAATATTCCTGCTGATGCTTATCCGTTGAAGGACCGTGATTCCAATGATGGTCGCATCACCAAGTATGCTGCTGAGGCATTGTTGGCTCGCGCGTACCTTTATTATACAGGTTATTATGGCGAAGAGCATCCTGCTTGTTCCAAGGCTGAGGCTACTGCTGCCATCAATGATGTGGTAGAAAACGGTGGCTATGAGTTGGAGAAGAACTATGCCGATTTCTGGATGCCATCTTGTACCAAGGATGCTTCTTCTACAGGCAACTATGCCTGGGAAACAACCTATGCAGGCAAATGGTATGACGGAAAGACCTGGAAGGCAGGACAGGGTAGCCTTTCTAAGGAGATTGTCTTGAACCTGAAGCTGAACTCTACCCACGATTACAATGGCAATGAAGATGGTAATACCTTCTCTGTATATCTCGGTCCTCGTAACCGTTGTGCTACTGATATATGCATCGCCAGTGGTTGGGGTGCTTGCCCGGTTACTCCTTATTTTGTAGAACAGTTCAGAAACGATCCTCGTTTCAGTGCCTGTGTATGGAGCTGCAAGGATGCCGGTTTCACTGCTGATGAGTCTGATTCTTATGAGTATACGGGTTATTATACCCGCAAGTATGCCCCAATGTGCTTTGCCGATGGCACTCGCCAGGAGGTGGGTTTCAAGTTGGGTGAGCAGCATCAGAACATCACCTACTATCAGGATTATACTATCATGCGCTATGCTGATGTACTCTTGATGCACTCTGAGCTGAATGGCACAGCCGATGGTCTGAACAAGGTACGTGCCCGTGTGGGACTCGATCCTGAAGACTACAGCATTGAGAATATCCGTAAGGAGCGTGCCATCGAATTGGCTTTCGAAGGTGTTCACTACTGGGATTTGATGCGTTATGGCAAGGATGGTTCATACGCAGCACAGGAGATTGCCAAGGCTCAGAATGGTGCCAAGGTCAAGAATGGTGGAATAGAGACAGCAACCAAGTTTGCTGTTGACAACTTTACCAGCAAGAAGGGTCTGATGCAGATTCCTAATACTCAGATTACGCTTTCCGGCAATGTTCTGACTCAGAATGCCGGATGGTAAAGCCGGGTAGGTAACATAATAAACATTTAATCATAAGAAGATATGAAAATACATAATCTTATATATACGCTTCTTGTTGCCATAGCAGTCTTCTTGTTGGCATCTTGCTCACCAGAAGATTTCGGATTTGGCAAGAAGACATACTCTCCAGAAGATTTGGTGGAGGGTAAGGCTTATACGGTTACCATCGATGGTAACATCGTGAAGCTGGAATCCAAGATTCCTGATGCCACTCCGCTTTGGGTAACTCCAGTGGGACGTAAGTCGCAGCAGGCTTTGGATGTGGAATTGCCTTTCGCCGGCGATTATGAGGTAACCTTTGGTGTGGAAACTCCGGGTGGTATCGTTTATGGTGAGCCTTATAAGTTGAGTCTTTCACAGAACGACTTCTCTCTCCTGAGCGATGACAAGTGGTTCCTCCTGGCAGACAAGAATTATAAGACCGGTGAGGCTTTCCCATCTGCCGAGACGCTCGCTGCCGGTGTCAGCAAGAAATGGTATCCTTGCGATGGCAATTACAATATCGGCCGCTGTACGGGTCCTGTGATGTATTGCTCTCCTTACGATCCTGATGGCGACGGTAAGGGCTATACTGCTGACGAAGAGGCTAATGGTGTCTATAAGGACATCCTCTTCGGTTCTGACAACTGGAAACCAAACTGGGATCCAGGATTCCAGAGCTGGTTGATTCCAGAGACCGATCCTTACATGGATTCTTATATGACATTCAGCATGGATGCTAAGAATGGTTGTGTGGCTACCATGTATCGTGGTGAGTCGGGCGAGAAGGGTGCCAGCACAGGTAGCAACATGGTGGGTAAGTTCAATCTGGGATTGGGTGACAAGACCAAGCCTACCATCACTTTCAACGACTGCTATGCCATGCATAATACAGGTTTTGATGCTGTTTGCTCCAACTATACTCAGGACATTCAGATTATCGAGTTGACTCCTTACCTCCTTCAGTTGGTAACAAAACGTACCAATTCAGAGGGTAACTGGTATATTGTATGGAACTTCGTTTCAGAAGATGTGATTGCCACCAAGGGTGCCTGCATCCCTAAGGCAGACCAGAACTTGATAGCGACAGTGAAGCCAATTCTTCCTACCTTCGAGAATATCCATACCGACTTGTTTACTGCTGATATCAATGGCGACAAGTATGTAGGTAGCAAGATGACTTTCAACTTGAATTCAGAGACTCCATACGACTTCCTGTGGTGGAACGGTTCACCTAATGTGAAGGCATGGGAGAGCGTAACGGGTGGCAAGTATAATACCACATGGGCTCCAGCTCTTGACGACAAGGCTCTCGATAACTTCGAGTTGACAATTAGCAAGGCTTCTGACGGCTCTTACAATTATGAATGTGGCGAGGTAGATGGTAAGGTGAAAATCACCGAGAATACCATGACCTTCGATAAGGAAATCTCTGTATTTGCCGTGGCTGGCGATAAGCGCACCATCGAATTGAAGGGCAAGCAGTTCTATATCCTTGGCAACTCTGCTGATGATCAGTATCTCACCATCGGTATTCCTGAGACAAAGGACGAGAATGGTTTGGTTAACTCATACCTCGTGGCTAAGTTGGCTTACAAGAAGATTGCTACAGGTCCAGTAGGTCCTACCAAGGTGGCTATCGACAATTCCATCATCCACAACGAGGGTATCATGTGGGTTGAGAATGGTTGTCTCCGCGTCGGTTTCCACCATTATGGTGAAACAGGCAAGGGACTCTTCAAGGATGTGAAGTCTGTGAAGCTGAAGAAGAACCAGACCATCACCGTTACCTTTAAGATTAAGGGTGGCGTGACATGGAGCAAGACTCCTAAGTGTGCCTTGATTGATAACAATATCAAGACCACATGGGAACCAGGTGCTTTCGACCTCGCCGATGCAGTTGTTGTAGATACCAATGGCGGTGAGACTACGGTTTCACTTACCAATACCACTGGTTCTACACAGACATTCACAGCAACCTGTCTCGACTTGTCTGTTCAGTTGGATGGTTTTGGCGACTACGGTGGCTCAACCGACAACATCGACATTGAGATTGTTTCCTGCACAATACAATAACTTTAATAGCGCAAACTTATGAAGAATAAAATATTATACGGAATTATGGCCTTCGTCATGGGTATCTTCATGGCAGGCTGTAGCGATGATGATTATTCTATCAGCAATACTCCGCTGCTCACCGACGAGTCGGTGACAACAGGTTCTGCTGATGTGACCGTGACATCCGCTACATTCCATGGCACGGTAAAGGGTCTCGAAGAGCAGAATGCCAGTGCCTATGCATTAGGCTTCTACTATGGTAAGAGCGAAGATAATTTGAGTGAGAAGGTAGCTGCTTCCGGTAGCAGTGAGTTCCAGGCTACGGTTTCAGGTATGCCAGGTGTTGTGGTTTACTATCAGGCTTATGTTACCTTGCAGGGCAGAGTAACCTACAAAGGTTCTGTGCAGAGTGCCATCATGACCGATGCCAAGGCTATCACCGGTGATCCGAAGGATTTGACAGCCAATTCTGTTATCCTGACCGGTAAGTTGGAGAAGGCTCCTCAGTCGGCTACCAGCGGTATCGTTATCTCTGGTGTAGAGGGTTCTGAGAATGTTCGTGCCGGTGTTCGCATCGTTGCTGCCGGCATCAATGACAATTACGAAATCAAGGCAGAGGGTCTGTTGCCTAATACAACTTACCACTATACTGCCTATCTCGATCTCGGCAATGGTACCGTGTATGGTGAAGACCGTACCTTCACAACTGCCCCTGCTGATTTCAATCCTGATACTGACCTCGTTGACTTGGGCCTTTCTACCAAGTGGGCTAAGTATAATGTAGGTGCTTCTGATGAGAAGCAGTTGGGTGGTCTCTTCGGATTTGGTGATATGACTGGTTTCCAGACATCTATCAATCTGGAAGATTATGCTTCTGCTGATATCTATAAGACCGACCGCGATGTTGCCAACAAGGTATATGGTTCATGGGTTACCATGCCAACCATCGATGAGTTTGAGGAACTCTTCACAGAGTGTAAGAAAGAATGGGTAGAGGATACCCAGAACCATGTAGCCGGTTACAGGTTTACCGGTCCTAATGGTAATTCCATCTTCTTGCCTGCAGCAGGTACCCGTACTCAGGGCAATGTTTCCGGCGAGGGCTTGAACGGATACTATCTCTCTGGTTCTATCAATGCCACCGACAACCGATTTGCCATGGCATACAGCTTCGATCAGAATTCTGCACGCCGTACTACCACTCCTGTTTATCAGGCATTGGCTATCCGTCCTGTGTCTGTGGCTAAGAACGTGAAGTTTGTTAAGGAGAAGTTGTATAATACTTGGGAGTTTGACTTGAAACCAGATGGATCTCATTATAAGTTTGTTGGTCCTGTATTCTTCTATGGCAAGGATGCATGTTGGGCTTCTTATACCAATAATCAGCCGGTTGTGGGTGAAACCACAGGCTGGGATGCCGATTTCGCTTCAATTTCCTGGGCTATCAGTAGTGCAGACCACTGTCAGGGAACCATGACATTCTATCAGGATGAAGATGGCAATGATAAGGTAAAGGTTCATCAGGTTCAGGCTGATGGTTCTTATAAGGATTCTGAAGGTACATTTACCGTTGATGAGAAGAATAAGACAATCACAATGACCATTGACCCTCTGAATGCAGTAGAGTATATCGGTGGTATCACCCGTACTGATGAAACCAAGATCAAGGTGATGTCTCTTTCTGATGAGGCACTTCAGTTGGGTGTAATCCGTTCTGGTGATGGTCAGCTGATGATTTATAACTATGTAACCTCTGATGTCAAGAATGGCTATGTTGCCAAGTTGACTGCTTGGGGTGATGGAGGCAACTGGGATGGCGCTTCAACTGTCGTTTCTGGTGGCTCAAAGGCTGTTGGTCAATATACAGTTAAACTTGAAACAACAGAAGCCCGTACCAATGGTAAGGTTTACGTTCTTGATTTGGAAGGCTTTGCTGCAAAATATCCTAAAGCGTTGGTTCGTATTGATGCTATCAAGGCTGATGGACAGGATTTGAAGTTTGATGCCAACAAGTTCCATTATGGTGCCCTCGAGCCTAACGGCAACTATCGTATAGAGTTGTTCAATATCTGGGGTACTGGTACTGCTCAGAATTCCCCATTCCGCGCTAGTGGCGGTCCTGGTGACGCAGGTGAACCTGCTCTTGCCTTCAATAAAACCTTGGAGGTAACATTCACTGTAGTTTCTACAACAAGTGATGGTACTGGTGTCTATACTCCTACATTCAATGCCGTTCGTGGCTGGGGTGAAGGTGAGGCTCAGTTGTGGGGATATAACGATGGTTCTACCTTGAAAGTTGTCAAGAGTGACAAGGGTCAATACTCTCTAGAGAACAATCAGTTTGATATGACTTATGAAGGTTCTGGCTTTGAAGGTGGTACTATCATGACCTTTATCGAGTTTGCTGACCTTTATGGTTTCTTCCCAGGCACACACAGTACTTTGGATGAGTTCTATCTTGACGGTAAGGCTGTTTCTTACGATAAGTCTAAGGTGATTGATTCCAATGAGAATCCTAAGTATCGTTTGGAATTGTTTAATTGCTATGGTGCTACAAAGGATAATTGTGCATTTGGTGTCAAGGATGGTGATTTGATGCGAGAGCTGGGCTTTAATAAGTCTATGCGCGCTAAGTTCACTGTTCATAGCCTCTTCGCTGTTCCACAGTGGTAATAGTTGATAAATTATAATAAGGAGAATCCGATAGTCTCGGTACTTATCGGATTCTCTCTCTAAAACGAAAAGAATTATGATGAAATTCAAATATCTGTTTTTGTTGCTCATGGGCATCGTTTGCGGATTGGCTTGCTCGGCATGCTCCTATGAAGACGATGATTATGATGAGCCTAGCTTCAAGGTTCTCAACCCAGAGCTTTCTTTTGATGGCGCAGGCGGAGTGCAGACCATCAATGTGCAGGCTGATGCTCAGCCTACAGCTTCCGTGATAGAAGGTGCCGACTGGTGTTCTGTTGCCTATAAGGATCAGGCAGGCGGTACTTACAATTTCGATGTAACAGTTGCTGCCTCTCTGGAAGATGAAGCTACTACTGCCGTCGTTCGCATCATTCAGGGCTATAGCCGCAAGGATGTTACGATTACCCGTGCCAAGAAGGGAACTGTTGTTGTTCCTGATGAGCCTACTGCTGATATGAACAAGACTGCCATGGAAGTGGCACAGTTGATGTATCCGGGCTGGAACCTCGGTAATACCCTTGAAGGTGGCGACTCCAAGAACCTTTGGAAGAATGCTGGCGTTGAAACAGAGACCGCATGGCAGAATACCAAAACTTCTCAGGCTCTCATCGATGCAGTGAAGGCAGCCGGTTTCAAGAGTGTCCGTATTCCTTGCTCTTGGGTAATGGGTCATATTACTGATGCAGAAAAATGCACCATCGACCCTGCTTGGATGAAGCGAGTAAAAGAGGTGGTTGATTACTGTATCAAGGATGGTCTCTATGTCATCATCAACCAGCATTGGGATGGTGGATGGATTGAGCACAATGGTTTGACAGCCAATACTGACATCAAGACTACCAAGGCTCAGCTCACCAAGATCTGGACTCAGATTGCCAATGAATTCAAGGCATACGATGAGCATCTTCTCTTTGCCGGAATGAATGAGCCGGGTGTAGGTTCTGGTGATGGCGACATCATTTCTCTGGCTGAGGCTTCGGCTCGCATTGCTGAGTTCGAGCAGACTTTCATTGAAGCGGTTCGTGCCACGGGTGGCAACAATGCCAAGCGAATCTTGATTGTTCAGGGTCCTAATACCAATATCGACAACTTCGTTGACAATAACTATATGTCGAAGATTAAGGATTCAGCTACCGACCGATTGATGGTAGAGGTTCACTTCTACGATCCATATCAGTTTACTGATTTGAGTGAAGACCAGAGCTGGGGTAAGTACTATCTCTATTGGGGTAAGAACAATACCAATGGTGCTGAGGCTGGTCGCACAGCTGATGCCAAATACAACGAGGATTATGTAGAAGCTCAGATGAAAAAGATGAAGACCAACTTCTTCGACAAGGGCTATCCTGTATTGATTGGTGAGTTTGGTGCCAACCAGCGTATGGCTATCGGTAAGGATGCTGTTCATGATGCATCCGTGAAGGATTACTACAAGGCTGTAGTAACCAGTGCCATCAACAATGGTTGTGTGCCTGTGGCATGGGATACCAATGGTAATTTCCCTAGCATGACTATCTTCAATCGTGCCAGTGCTACAGTTAGCAACGCCAATATGTTGGAGGGCATCCAGGAAGCTGTGAAGACAGCTGTTTGGCCTGCGAAATAATTTTTTAATAAAGCCTCACTTGAGGTTGGAATGAGCCTCATTTGGAGTTGGAGTGAGCCTTACGTAACGTTCGTTTGGGGCTCAAACCAACTTCAAGTGAGGCTTACTTGTTTTTCTTTTTCTTTTGCTTTTCTTGCCAATTCGGCTGTTTCTGTTTTTATTTATCTTGTTGTTTTCTCCTTTCACATTTATCTTATTGATTTGTAGATGAATAGGTTAGGTGTGAAAGGAAAATGTATCAAAGAAATAAAAAAACAAGGATAAGTAGAATAGTATCAGTATTCAGCAAAATAATACCATATATTTCCGATATTTAATTGTATCTTTGCAACTGAAAAAATGCTATATATAAGAATAAACAATAAATATAACCCTAATTTAATTAAGCAAAGCTTATGAAAAAGTTTTTTACTATTATGGTAGCAGCTTTTGCTGCAGTTAGTGCTTTTGCACAAAGTAGAACAACATTGTGGGAAGGTGAGCAGGTAATGGATGGCTCATGGCCTAATGTGGGTGTGGAACTCAGCAACTTGGCAACAGCCAAAGCTGGCGATAACATAGTTGTTACTACCTCTAAGGTAGATGCTTCCATTAATGCATCTTGGGAGTGGGGCTCTCAGGTGTTCTTGAAAGTCAATAGCGGTGCCAATGGTGATTGGGAAGACATGGCAGGTACTTCTGCTGTAGGATTCAAGGAACCAGGTGAGGCGAAGTTTGAGATTACCGATAAGGTTCTGGAGCAGTTTAAAAACGCCTCAAGTATCTTCGTTCAAGGCATGTGCGTTGTTGTTTCTAAGATAGAGTTGGAGAGTTCTGTTGCTACAACTTCTACTCAGCTTTGGAGTGGTGAATGCGCATTTGGCAATTGGACTGATGGTTTCAGCGTTCCTGCTGAGCAGTTTGCCAATGCTTCTGCTGGTGATGTCTTGGAGTTTGTTTATACCACTGATACTGAGACTACAGAGAAGTGGTGGCAGTTTAAGACCATCTTTGCTGGTACAGAAGATGTCTTGACTTCTAATAAGGCAGATTTGAATGAGTATGGTTGTGCTACTGTAGCAAGTGGCAGTACTTCATATAAGATAGTCTTGAATGCAGAGGATATTGCTAGATTGAAGGAAACAGGTTTGTTCGTCAATGGACATTTCAATATTGTTACAGCTGTTAATCTGATTCAGGCTGTCAAGGAACCTTCTACTGGCATAAGCAATGCATTTGTGGTTACTCCTGCCAAGGATTCCAAGACGTTCAATCTTGCAGGTCAGCAGGTGGGTGCATCTTATAAGGGTGTTGTAATCAAGAATGGCAAGAAGTTTGTTAAATAATCGTGGGTTTGAAACTCAGATGGTTTAGTTTTATTAGTATTTAACAAGAAAAGGGCTAGGTTGCTGGTTGCAATCTAGCCCTTTCGCTTTTAGTGCTCTAAATAGAGTCCGTTCAACTTTTCCAGGAAAACACTCACATCATCATTCACCAGCTTCATAAAACCATGAATCTTACTGTTGGCTACTCCCGGATAAGGAGTATAATAATGTTCATTGATGGGCTCTCCCTGGTTTCTGCCAAACATCAGGTAGGCGATGTGATGCTGCTTCAGTTCTGGAAGAAGGACTTCTGAGAAGATGCTGGAATCACCAATCGATTCGATGCCTGTTGTCATGCCGAAAGCATTGTTATGCTCTTGTGCAAAAGGCAATGCCTGGGTGATGATTTCCTTCATGCTCTGCTGATAGAGGGGAAGACGGATGGCATTCCTGGTTTGCAGATAGGTGACGTTGATGACATCAATCTGATGGTCTGGATATCGTTCCATCAGCTTCTTTCCAGGCTGGTAGGTCTCGGAATAGCCATAAACCACATTGGTTACATCATTATCCTCCAACAGATCCTGTATTTTTTTATAAAGATCGATGTACTCGTCTTTGCTCAACTGGCAATACCAGGCTTTTCCGTCTATAGGAAGAAGATTGAGCACCACGGGTGCCTTGATACCATAACCGTCTTGCAGGGTGTCGAGATACTTGGCCACTTGTTTGGTGTATTCCTCCAGCAGATCTGCGTTGCCGTTGTAATGAGGCATCGTCCAATTCATGATGAGTAATCCTCCCTTGCGGAAGTGTTTGAGTACATCTTCCCGGATGGCCTTGAAAGGAACTCCATCTGCATTCTGCTGCTTTCCGCTCTCGATGCCGGCAAGTTCATAGCCATTGGCTGCCGGACGGTAACCGCAGAGTGCCTTCATGTCGCAGCGGTCGCTATCGCATTCCCATCTGTTCCAGCCCATTCCGCTCAGGGTACCATACATCTGTCCGATGAGGGTGCCCTTGTTGGCGAAAGCCTTGAGGTTGGTCTTCAGATTCTCCGTGCGGGTAGTAAGACCGCTCATGGCTATCTCATCATACGATTTCTTTTTCTTGTCACCGCAGGATGTGAAAGCCATGAGTGCTGCAAAAATCAATATAAAATATCTGATTCTCATGTCTTTTATTCGTTATAAGCCTTCTTCATAGCTTCTACCACGGTAGGCAGAGTCCACTGTGGCACACTTCTGTCTGTACCATCGAAGATGCTCATCCAGTAGAAGGTAGCTACGCCGTATGCTTTTGCCTGCTTCACAATGTCGGCAGCCTGGTCGGCAGCAGCCTGAATTTCGCTGGCAGAACTGTTCTTGCTGACGCTCTTGCTTCCGTGTGTACCGTATTCGCCGATGATGCAAGGGATGCCCTTGCTGATGAATTTATTGTTCAGGCGGGTGAACATATCTGCGATTTCCTTGCTGCAGGAAGCATCCCATTTGCCTTTGGCAAACCAGTCCCAAGGTGAGTAGGTGTGTACTTCTACTGCGATATGGCCATCCACCTTGTCGGTAGGGATGGCGAGGTTGTTCAATACGTCGTCACCATTAGCTGCAGCATAGGTATTGATGATGAGGTTGCGGGTCTCGTTGTTGCCACCGGTAGCACGTACTGCATTTACGAAACTCTGGGCATATCCGTTCAAACCCTTATAGCTGCTTGCGCTCTTTGGTGCATTCCAGGTGTTGTCGGCATCAAGCATCTCGTTGTAACCTTCGAACACCAGGTGCTGGTCGTAGTTCTTGAAACGGGTGGCTATCTGAGTCCAGAGACTCTCGAATTTCTCTTTGTTCTCGTTATAGTTGGCTTCATCAGCCTTGATCCAGTGCTTCACATTCTCATCGTCGGCACCTGTATCATGATGAACATTCAGGATGCAGTACATACCGTTATTAATCACATAATCAACGATTTCCTGTATTCTGTTCATCCAGGCTTCATCCACGGTTCCGTCTTCCTTCATGTGCTGGAACCAGGTAACTGGGATGCGGACAGAATTAAAACCGTTCTTCTTCAGAAAATCTACCATGGGTTTGGTGGTAGGAACCTGTCCCCATGCCTTCTCGAAATCAGTAACAGAATTGCTGTTCATGTTCATCCACATGGCAACCACATCTGTGCAGTTGCCGAAATTGGTACCGATGCCCATGTTCTTCACTGCATCCACAGCACTTTCCTCTACATAGTTTGCGTTCAGGTTTACCTGGTCGCGGGTAATCACGTACTTGCTGTTCATCGCAGCCTTCCACCAGTCGTTGGATGGCATATTGCTTCCATACCAAGGCATGAAGAAGCTCCATTTTGCACCAGCATTCCATGCCTCATCAATGCCGGCGGTAGCTGTGTTGCTGTTGGCGTCAGTACCGCATTCTGCCAGGGTGACGAGTTTTTCAGGATAGCGTGCCTGAATCTCCTTGAATTCCTGTGCCTGCTTGGTAGCATCATAACCGTAGAGGTCGCGGCCGATGATATCTACATACTTATCGCCAGGATACCAATCGGCATCATTATTATAGGTATTGGCATCGCCATTGTAATTCTGTGTGGTCCAAGCCCAAATCAGGTTGTGGATTCCCTTGCTCTGGAAGTAATCAAACATGGTCTGCCAAAGCTTCTTGTAAGTTTCAGCACCATCATATCCCCACCAGAACCAGGATTTGCCCCAGCTGGCACCTGATTTCAGACAGGCATTGCCGGCTGCCTCGTGGAAAGGACGCCAAACGGCAACAACGCCTGCATCCTGCAACTTCTGCAAGACTTCTACCACCTTGTCCATCTCCTGATAGAACCATTTGTTCTCCCAAGAGCCGGCAGTAAATACATTGGCTGCCTTGAAGGTGGTTTCAGATGGGGTGCAGGTCACACCGCTACCATCTGTTCCTGGAGTAGTGCTTTCAGTCTTAGGAACGTTGAAATGCCACATCAGCGATACCAGTCCGCCCTGGTCAGCCCAGTTGGTGACAGGGGTGATGTCGTTGTAGTTGATCCATCCGTTGGAACCCTGCTTAGGTACATAGATATGGATGAAATCATAGCAGTTCATGGCTGGATATTTGCCTGTTGCCTTGAAAATCTTATCTGCTTCCTGGGTGTTCCAGTTAACGTTGGCGATGACCGAAGAGATGGTCTTGCTGCCGTAATTCAGTTGCAGAAACTTGTAGAGACGCTTGGTCTTTTCTGTTGCGGCAGGGTCGGCGAGATTCACATCGCCTACTTCGCTTTCGTGATAGATAGAGAATACGACATTGTTAATCTTGTTGATGTCATAGGTCTCCCATGCTCCGAAGCCCTCCAGACCTTTCAGATAAATTTCCAGTTGATTGTTGGCATTGTGCTTCATGCTGCTGACGGTATTGCTTTCGCCAGTCAGATTCCATTCAGCTTGCTTTCCTTCCGAATTGTTGATGGTAATCTTGTCACCATCCGTTTGTGCCAAGGCAGTGAATGAAATCATTACTGCCAGAAGTGAGAGTAATATCTTTTTCATTGTCTTGCTACTTTGATGGATTTGTTATTGATTTTGATGATGTATACGCCGTGGGTCAGCTCATCCAGCGGGATGATGGTCTTGTCTCCGGCGAGGATAGGGGAGAGGCTTACTGCCTTTCCGTCGAGGGCGAAGGCACTCACCTGGTTGTGGGTTCCGTCCACGATGATGCGGTCTCCTTCGAAGGCAAACTTGCTGTTGGCTTCAATTTGCTGGATGCCCGTAGTGGTACCATAGGTGAAGGTGGAAACCTTCCACAGTTCGTAACTGGCAGTAGTGGCTGTAGATGTTACGGTCATCTTGTCATTTCCGAAGGTCACTTCCGGTAGAGTGCTCAGTGCAAACTCTATCTTGCTTCCATCGTTGAATGATACGAACAGCGACTTGCCGTCGGCAGCTTTGGCTGAGATGCAGCTCAGAGCCACCAGTAAGGATAATGCTATTTTCTTCATATCGGGTTGATGTTTTGGTTAAAATTAAAAATGTGGCGCAGTTGTTGAAACTACGCCACAAATTTACAAATTATATTTCACATAAATGCGTTTTTTATGTTAAATATTCTAGCTTATGGAAGGATAACAATCTTGGTTACTCCTGTCAAGTCGCCCTGAATAGCAAAGCCACATGAGTTCGCAACTTCTACTGCTGTTTCATCAAAAACATATTCAAGTTTACTTTCTGAAGGATTCCAATCTGAGATAGTTGTAATGTTTGGCCAACCATCTTCATTCTTGTTGATCTGTACTTGTCCCTTGACGGTAGGGTCTTTGTAAACAATCAGCTTAGAACCAACTTTTACCTTTACTTTCTCAAATACTCCTTTGGTCAAATAGAATTTTCCACTGCCACTTGACCATGAGAAATCAAATGGATATGTTATTTTCCCATTATCCATATTCGTTACAAGTTCTGCGATATCCTTTTCAGCAGGAACCACCTTGAACTCAGGACCCTCAATCTTGTTGCCGTCTGGGTCTTCCATCACGATTTTGTAGGTGCCAACTTCAGCATTGGCTGGAACCTGGCATACAATCTCTGTGTTGGTGCGAGATGTATAGCGGTTTACCTTGTAAGAACCGATATAGAGGTTCTGGATGTTCTGGAAGTTCTTACCAGTGATGGTGATGGTTGAACCTGCGATAGCTTCACCTGGAGTGATAGAAGCAATAGCTGGATCGGTAGCTGCCTTGATGCTCAATGCATCCTTCACCTCTATGGTTGTACCATTCTTCAAATTGAGTTTGAAGCCTGTACCGGCACAAGCTGCAGGAACTGTTACTGCGATGGCATTGGCATTCTGTGCTGCAAATTTCTCTACGGTCTGCTCAACATCGCCAGGGAAGGTGATGCTCTTCACGAGGTCGAGGTCTGTACCATTGATTTTGGTCTTGTCGCCAGCTGTGATGGCTGCTGGTGTGCAAGAAACTACGGTTGGCTTTACCAATGTATAGGCTACTGTTACAGTCTTGCCGTTGGCTAGGCTCAATGTGATGTCGCCTTCCTGTGCATCCTCAGGAACAGTGGCTGTTACCTTGGTTGTCTCAACCTTGTTGAGCTGAGATGCTGCTGCATTAGGGAAGGCAATGCCTGAAATCAGATCCATATCCTTACCGGTGATAGTGATTTCTGCACCATTTTTCACTGGGTTAGGAGTTGCAACGAGCTGGGTTGGAACCACGGTAATGATGTTGCCTACTGGAACTTCGATGCCGCTCTTGGTTACTACATAGAAGGTACCATCGGTAGCCTTGGCAGGAACCTTTACGGTAATCTCTACTGCACTCTGTGACTCGAAGTCGGCTGCATCTACAGTTGCACCTTCAAACTTCACGCTGACAATCTGGTCGAATGAAGCACCCTTGATGCTCAATACCTCACCAGCCTTGATGTTGCGGTCCTTGATAGGAGTAGCCTCAGGTGTATTGATGGTCAACTCTTCCTTGGTCTCCAGAGACGTACCGTCCTTGATGGTATCTGTCAATGTGATGACACCTGTACGAGCCTCTGCTGGAATCTTCACCTGGATGGTATAGCGGTCGTGACCTACGAACTCTGCTTCCTTGATGGTATCGCTGCCGGCGAAGATCACACCGTGCATCAGGTTGAGGTAATCACCCTTGATGGTTACCACATCACCTATATTACCCACCATAGAACCTTCGCTACCTACGAAGAACTTGGTGATTTCGATGTCCTCACGATAGGTGATAGGAGATACGGATGTAATCTCGCCGCCCTTCTTGGTTTTCAGGACAATCTGACCCGGTTCGCATTTCTCAGCAGGAACCTGGATGGAAATCTTGCTGTTGTAGCCGCTCTGGAGAATCTCGTATGCGGTGATAGGATCTGCACCTGGAAGGTTGACAGACTCAATCTGGTCCAGATTGGTACCATAGAGATATAAGGTACCGCCACGGAGCACTGGGCATGGACCGAATGACTGGAGGGAGATGTCGTTGCCGTACTGGTCGGTAGAGAGATCATCTCCGTCGCTGCACGCTGTCAGCGATAGCCCTACGAGGGCTACCACCAACATGGCGAATATTTTGCTTATCTTTTTCATTTCAATTCAGATTATAAGTTTATTTATTTGGAACCACACGGATGTTGTCAATCTTGATGATTGGGTGACACTTCACACCTGTAGGCAATACTGATGCGTCGTTGTAGGCACCCTTGACAATGAAGATGTTGAAGGCGTCGAAGTCGCCCACACCGCTGTACTTCAGTCCCTTGTTGCCATCATAGTCGTAAACGAAGTTGGCCAAAGGGAGGGTAACGGTTACCCATTTTCCATCTGTGTGATAGAGCTTGTCTTCGTTGTTCTGCCATGGCATGTAGAGGGCACGTGCCAACTGACCCTGCTCATGGAAGAAGGTGTTGTTGGCTCCAGCCAATGTATTGCCATAGATATCCTTCACACCTGCCGCACCGTTTGAGATGAGGCTGCTGCTGCCGAAGTAGATCTGCATTGGGGCTGCAGACCAGGCGTTGTCCTTGTCGATGTACATCTCGAACTTCAGACTCATGTTCTGCCAGTCGCTGAAGTCGGCGAGATCCTGCATACGTGGACGGCTAGAGTAAGTCTCTGGATCCTGCCAGCTTCCTGGCCAGTACTCGAACGAGAAATTACCGTCGTTCCAGCCACCGTCTGTATCCATGTCGGCATCGCCCATCACGAGGAAGTTGCCGCTCAACGAGGTAGCATCGCTCTTGATGTCACGATTGTGCCAGCCATTGTTGCCCAATACATCTCCACCTTCCTTCCAAGGAGTATCGAAGTCGAAGAGCATACCGCGGTTGTCCATGTAGCGGAAGCCTGCCTTGGTTGTACCATTGATGGTTGTGATGGTGATAGGCTCATGCTTAGGCATATCTTCCGGCATGTTGAAACGGATGCTGTTCAGGCTGATCTTCAAGTCCTCGTAAGGGATGGTGTAGTTATCACCCACCTTGATAGTCAGATGACTATCTGCGTAATCCAGGAAGTAGTCACCATTGATGGTAACCTCTTCGCCAGGAGCAGCCCACTCGTTGCTCATACCGTTGATGGTAGGGGCAGGAACCACGGTCTTGAAGTTGTAGTCCAAAGTGTCCTTGTTGTTGGTGATGAAGTAAATCTTGTCAGTCACCTTGCCTGGAATGTTCTTTGGCACTGTTACGATGATGGTGTTGTCCGTCATGTAGCTGGTATTCAGTACGGCAGCCTGGTCGTTGAAGTTGATCTTGGTCACACTTCTCAGGTTTCTACCCACAATACAGATGGTATTGTTGAGCGAAGCTTCTGTGAGCAGAGAGTCCTTGCTGGCTGCATCCACAGGACGAACATAATCGATGGTAGGGGTTCCGCCTGCAATTTCATACTTGTCTGGCTCGTCCTCGCAAGAAGTGAATCCTGCGCTGACTGCTGCAAGTGCCACGGCGAACAAAGCCCCATTTATATTCTTGATTTTCATAATGAAATTCTCTTAATTGATTAATAACTATAGGTATTAATAACTGAATGTATTACGTACATCTACGTGTACTGGAGTTGCGGTGCTACCCAGGTTAGGGTTCAGGGCTACGTCTTCAGTTGGGAATGGCAATGTAAAGCTGCTGGCTGTTACATTAGGTGCAGCTGTATTCTCATCATACTGCATCTTAGAGCTGTCCCATGTGCCGCTGTTGTAGTATGCCTTGTAAACTTCATCACAGTTCCACATAGCGTTGCGGTGTTGTGCCTTCAATTCCTGAACGCATGCATCTGTATCGTAGTATGCACGGCGCACGTAGTCGTACCAGCGGTCACCCTCACCGGCAAACTCCAGGCGGCGCTCCTTCCAGATATCATCGAATGTGAGAGTGGTCTTTCTTACGAATCCCTGCCACTCGTATGCACGTCCGCGTACCTCGTTGAAGCAATCCAGGGCAAGCTGGTCGGTAGGATTACCCATCAGAACCTGTGCCTCTGCATAAATCAGATAGATGTCTGACAGACGGAGGAGTGGAGTAGGGAGGGCATTTGCCATACGGCCTGGAGTGATACCCAACTCTGCCTTGTGGTCGAAGTTGTCACCATAGAGATGCTTCACGTTATTGCAACCGCAAGGACCCTGGCACTGACCTGTTGCAGCTGAGTTGTAGGCTTTGTTATACCAGAAATCCAGGTAAGAGAATCCCTTCTTGATACCGTCTTTCTGTGCATTGGCAGGAAGGTCGTGATCTCTCCAGAAGTAAGAATAAACATCGCCTGGCATCATGATGGTAGCCTTGCGACGATGGTCTGGATCTACACGGCTTGCTGGATCATCCTTAGGTGATACTCCGAAGGCTTCCATCAAGTCGAGAGATGGACCGCCCCAACCGCCCCAGCAGTCACCATTCTCATCGAAACCATCAGGAGCCAAGT
Organism: uncultured Prevotella sp.; assembly: GCA_934216735.1. Classification (GTDB taxonomy): domain Bacteria; phylum Bacteroidota; class Bacteroidia; order Bacteroidales; family Bacteroidaceae; genus Prevotella. The sequence goes on along the minus strand of CAKQCH010000006.1, from coordinate 13,200 downwards.
CGCTCTGGAGGGTATTCTGAGATGTCCACTGAGAACCTACTGTCCAGCGCCATGCAATCATAATCTCATCGCAGAACTGGTTTGAACCACGGAAGATATCCTCGTAGTGCTCCATCAGTCCTCTGCCAGAGTTCTCGATAACATCCTTGGCATATTCGGCAGCCTTCTTTAAATCGTCCTGATTCAAAGTGCCTGAAACGCCAGCCTTGGTCAGATAAACCTTACTGAGCAGACCTTCTGCGCAATAGTAGTCGATGCGGCCTGTGGTGCTCTTTTCCTTAGGAAGAAGCTCCATCGCCTTTTCCAGGGTCATGACGATGTATTCGTATACATCAGCCTTCTCTACCTTGCTCTTCTGGTTGTAGTCACCCTTGCTAAGCGTTTCAGAGTTGCTGTGGATGATAGGCACGTCACCGAAGGAGCGTACCAGGTAGAAGTATGCCATCGCCTTCCAGGCAAGGCACTCGCCCAAACACTGGTTCTTCACCTTTTCAGAGGTGTTGATAGCGTTCTGCAATGACTCGTAAACAGTGCTGCAGTGGCCAATCTCTGCCCAGAGTGAGTAAGACATGTTCACCAGGTCCTCATCGGTACCATTGGTACTGAAGTTCATGTAAGGGCTTGATCCCCAATACATATTACCCGACATGATTTCACCTACCTTGATGAAACCACGCTGGAAATCATACCAAGGTGAGTTGTAGAGATAGTTTACGCCAGAGATGCAGGAAGCATCACCATTGTAATAGTTCTCTGTGTTGTAATTGTCCTCTACCGGCTTGTCAAGGAAGTCACCGCAAGAGGTCATTCCCATACCGAGGAGCATTACAAATGCTGTATATTTAATGTTCTTAAATTTCATAACTGTTCGTTTTGGATATTAGAATGATAAGTTCAAACCAAATGTAATGGTGGTTGGAGAAGGGTAGCGACCGAAGTCCAGACCATATACATTTGCACTCTGTGTAGAGAGACCAACCTCTGGGTCGTAACCACTATAACCTGTGATGGTGAAGAGGTTAGATGCAGTGAGGGTTAAGCGGAGATTGGTCAGACCAATCTTCTGGATGAGCTTCTGGTCGAATGTGTATCCCAGAGCCATGCTCTTTAAGCGTACGTATGAACCATCCTCGATATAACGGTCGCTGAATGCGTCGTTATCGTTAGGGTCGTTGATGGAAGCACGTGGGTACATCGAGCTTGGATTGTCAACTGTCAAATTAGAGATGTTATCATACCAGTTGCCTGTGTAGTTGCCATCCTTGGCTACGAGGTGAACTCGCTTGTTGACATCCTTCAACTGGTTGCTCCATGGAGAGTTCATGTGAGTCATCTTCATGTTCAGATAGTTGGCTACCTTGGCACCTACAGAACCGTTGATGAAGATGTTCAGGTCGAAGTTCTTGTAGCGGAAGGTGTTGTTCCATCCGAAGGTCCACTTAGGGAGTGGGGAACCGATGTTGGTCTTATCATTCTCGTCAATCTTGCCATCTTTGTTGATGTCTTTGTACTTCAAGTCGCCTACATAGGTGGTGTTGGTGCGATTCAGCTGGCTGGCGTCTTTCCATGAATAGTGCTTGGTACCATCGGCATCAATGGTCTCATTGTAGTTGTTCTTCTGGAGTGTCTGAACCGGAGAACTGAGGATGTCTTCGAGATCCTTATATACTCCCTCTACTACGTAACCATAGAAACCGTAGAGTGATTCGCCTGGAATAGAACGAGATACCACGTCGCTCCACTGACCCTTACCGAGCAATGCGGTACTGCCGGAAAGACTCTTCAACTTGTTCTTGTTGATAGAGATGGTAACGTCTGAACTCCAGTCGAAGTCCTTGGTGACGATAGGGTGGGTGTTGAGGGCAATCTCAAGACCGGTATTTTCGATGTCGCCATAGTTTCCGTATGGTGCAGCGAGTGCTGATGATTCGTTACCGCTGGTACCCATGATAGAAGGCAGGTTGAGCTGCATCAACATATCCTTACTCATCTTCTTATACCAATCTACGGTCAGGTTTATGCGGTTGTTTAAGAAGCCGAGGTCAAGACCTACGTTCCACTGCTCCTGAGTCTCCCACTTGATATCGAGGTTCTTCAGGTTGGCAGGACGGAAGCTGGTGCCGAGGGCTGTATCCATGGTGCTCATCGCAGAACCCCACTTGTAACCACCGATGTTGGAGTTACCTGTCTGACCCCAACCGAGACGCAACTTACCGTTGCTCAACCACTTGATGTTCTTCATGAACTTCTCGTTGGTGAAACGCCAACCCAAAGCCAATGAGTGGAAACCTGCCCAACGATTGTTTGGACCGAAGTTAGAGCTACCATCATAACGATAGGTATAGGTAGCGAGATAACGGTCGTCGTAGTTGTAAGTCTCGCGGGTGAAGAAGGAAGCCATAGATGAACTTCCCCATCCTGCGAAAGGCTTAGGGTCGCCCTGTCCCAATGCCGGGTTGTGAACTACATCGTTAGGAAGCTGGGTGTTGAGTATTGCTAAATAGTCATATTTTGATTCCCAGCACTCCTGACCGAGCATGGCTGTGATACTATGTTTGCCGAAATTGGTAGAATATTGCAGATAGTTGTTCAATGACCAGAAGGTATTGCTGTTCTTCTGCTGACGGCTCTGGTTGTTCTTTCGCTTCCAGGTTCCGAGGTCTATCATCGGACTGTAGGTATCTGCCTTGGATGCACCGATGTCGAAACCCAACTGGCTGTGCCAGGTCAATCCCTTCATCAGGGTGATATCTGCGAAGACACTACCGTTCAAGCTCTGGCGGTCGAGCAGGATATCATCTTCCATTGCCATGGCGATAGGGTTAGGGTTGGTGAATCCTTCTTTTGATACGCTGGAATAACCACCGTCGATATTGTAAATCTGAATATCTGGAGGAGTTGTCAGAGAGTAGTTGATCAAACCTTCAGAACCGTCAGCCAGTTTCAAACTCTCTGATGTCTTGGAATAAGTAGCATTCAAACCGAGCTTGAACCATTTCTTCAACTGTGCAGAGAGGTTCACACGCATAGAGTAGCGCTGGAATTCAGAACCGATGATGGTACCGTCCTGGTCTGTCCAGTTTCCTGAGATATAGTAGTTTACCTTATCAGTACCACCCTCTGCGGCAATCTGGTGTGACTGCTGCCAAGCGGTCTGGAAGATAGCATCCTGCCAGTTGGTACCGATACCGAGGATAGAAGGGTCGCTATATACTGGGTCTGGCTTGGAGATTTCTCCCTGGTTGGCGAGATCGTTGTAATATTCTGCAAACTCGCGCAAGTTCATGATATCCAGGCGCTTGTTCTGTCGGCTTGCAGCAACGCTACCGGTATAGGTAAACTTAGCTTCACCTGCCTTACCCTTCTTGGTGGTAATCAAAACGACACCATTGGCACCCTGAGCACCATAGATAGCGGTGGCGGAAGCATCCTTCAATACCTCCATGCTCACGATATCGCTAGGGTTGATGAGAGAGAGAGGAGATACGGCAGAGTGAGAACCGTTACCGAGCTTATCACCCAAACCGAGTGATGAACCGCTGTTGCTCTGAGAGTTGAAGATGACACCATCTACAACGTATAATGGTTCAGAGTTCGCATTGATAGTGGCGATACCACGCACGCTAACGGCTACGGCAGAACCTGGCTGACCGGAAGTCTGGACAGCGTTCACACCGGAAATCTTTCCCTGGAAAGCCTGGTCAACGTTGGTGATAGGAGTCTGCTTCAATGTCTTTTCGTCCATAGAAGCGGAAGCACCAGCGAGGTCGCTCTTCTTCATGGTACCATAACCTACAACCACTACTTCCTGAAGACTGTTGTTGTCTTCGGTCAAAGTAATGTCGTATTTGCTTTGACCGCCCACCTTGAATGATTTGGTGATGTATCCTACGTAAGATACCTCTACGGTCTGTCCGGCAGCTACGTTGAGGGTGTAGTTACCGTCCATGTCGGTTACTGCGGCATTTTTAGTACCTTTCACTTTCACTGTAGCGCCAATGATAGGTCCCATTGGGTCAGAAACGTTACCAGTGATCTTTTTAGTTTGTTGTACAGCTTGACTCGTTGTGATTCTGGCTGCAAAAGTTTGCTGAGGAGAGATGCCGAGAAGACTCAGGGCTGCTACACCAGCAAGCAACTTTTCTCTACTTTTATTGTTCATAAATTCCTTGTTTTGTTAGTTTGAATGGTTTTAGGAGAGGGTTAAGCCTTTTTTCCTATTTCCGCTGCAAAATTACTGCTTTTTTATGAAAAACAATATACTTATTTTGCTAATTGCTGATACTTTTCTGCTTTATAGCAAATTTCTTGCAAAAAATGAGCTTTTTGACGAATCTTGGCCTGGATGTTTTTTTTCTTTTGTTCTTTTCTCGGGATGGTAGTTTGGAATCAATAGATTTTGTCGGGAGATATATTATTTGTAAGGTTCGCGTACCTTTAATATTAATTAGTATCGTTTGAACCATAAAAAAGCACTTTTTTTCATCTTTGCAGAAAAGTATGTTTATTGAGCAAAATAATACATGGAAAGTTCGAAAAATTGCAGTATCTTTGCAACCGTAAAACAGAGAATAGACAATTAGCAATAAATTAATAACAATTGAACAATGAGACAGCATGTTTTTAGGTTTATAATGATAGTTGTTGTGATGGGTGTGCTCGGGGCGTTAGACCTGAGCGCCCAAATCAAAGGCAACAACATTGTAGTAACGGTGACTCCTGATCATCAGGACTGGAACTACAGGGTAGGCGAGAAAGTCAACTTCACCGTGAATGTACGCAAGAGTGGAACATTGTTAGATAACGTGAAGGTTGATTATGAGGCAGGTCCGGTGATGTTCCCCGACGTGAAGAAAAGTACCACCCTCAAGGATGGAACGATGAAATGGAGTGGGGCGCTGAAGCAGCCGGGTTTCTATCGCTTCAAGGTTATCGCTCATGTGGATGGAAGAAACTACGAAGGACTCTGCACTGCAGGTTTTTCACCTGAAAAGATTCTTCCTTTCGCACAGGAACCGAAGGATTTCGATGCCTTTTGGAAGAAGGCACTTGGTGAGGCTCGCCAGAACGACCTTAATCCTACGATGGTTCTCCAGCCAGAGCGATGCACCAAGGACAAGAGAGTTTTTGAAATCAGTTATAACAACAATCGCTGGGGCTCTAAGATGTATGGTATCTTGAGCGTTCCAGTGAAAGAAGGCAAGTATCCAGCCTTGCTTCGAGTTCCGGGTGCAGGTGTTCGTCCTTATTCGGGCGACACTTACACTGCACCTTCCGAGTGCATTGTCCTCGAAATCGGTATCCACGGAGTGCCTGTTACCATGGAGCAGAAGGTGTATGATGATCTTGCCAACGGTGAACTGAATGGTTATTGGGATACCAATCTCGAAAATCCTAACCGTAACTCTTATAAGAGAGTAGTAACTGGGGCCGTTCGTGCAGTTGATTTCATCGCCTCTCTCCCTCAGTGGAATGGCAAGACCATCGGCGTAACGGGTTCATCCCAGGGTGGATTCCTCTCCCTTGCTGTGGCAGCACTCGATAAGCGCATCACCTTCCTGGCTCCCGTACATGATGCTATGTGCGATTACGAGGCTGAAATTCACGGAGTTGCAGGCGGTTGGCCTCACTATTTCTATAAGGAGAATCAGGCTCAGGGAGCTGCATGGAAAGAGCAGAAACTTACGGAGTTAGAGAAAATGCGATTGGAAGGTGCCCGCTATTATGATGGCGCCAACTTTGCCCGTCGCATTACCTGTCCAGGCTGGTATAGTTTTGGATATAATGATGAGGTGGTTCCTCCTACTTCTTCTTACGGATTATATAATAGTGTGAAAGCGCCAAAGACACTGAGTCTTTACCAGATGACCGGTCATTTCTGGTATCAGGAGCAGTGGGATGAATGGCAGGCTTGGATTGTTCAACAATTAACTAAATAAATTTATGTTCGGAAAAAGAATATTGATCAGTGCTGTTTGTCTGCTGGCGATGCAGGGAGCTATGGCACAGGTGGATGGTACCACTGGTGCTTCTGTTCAGGCTGCAGGTACATCTTGCAGTAAAGACAAAAAGGTTTGCTGCAAAACACCAGCTGAGCAACAGATAATTCGTCTGCAGAAATTATTAAACAAGGGTATTATGTTGGGGCATCAGGATGATCCGGTGTATGGTACTACTTGGAAATGGAATCAGGGAAAGAGTGATGTGCTTCTCACCACAGGCGATTACCCTGCCGTGATGGGCTTTGACCTCGGCAAGATAGAGCTGGACAGCAAGGAGAACCTCGATGGGGTTCCTTTTGATAGAATGCGCCAGGAGATTATCGCCCAGAACAAGCGAGGAGGTATCGTTACCCTGAGCTGGCATCCTTGGAATCCGGCAACAGGCGAGAATGCTTGGGATCCGAAGGGAGATGCTGTGGCTGCCGTACTCGATGGGGGAGCACAGCAGAAGAAGTTCGATGCCTGGCTCAAGAAAGTATCAGATTTCATCCTCTCGTTGAAAGATAAAAAAGGAAATCTCGTTCCCGTCATCTTCCGTCCATGGCATGAAATGAATGGCGGATGGTTCTGGTGGGGAGCCAACAGTTGTACACCTTCACAATATAACCAGCTTTACGCAAAAACCTATCGCACACTTACTAAAAATGGATGTACAAATATCGTTTGGGCTTGGTCGCCTAACCTCGGAAGCGAGAAAACCGTTGAGGCTTTCCTGGAGCGTTATCCGGGCAATGACTTCGTGGATATGGTAGGCGTGGATGTTTATGAGTTTGACAACGATGATGCCAACTATCAGACCAATCTGAAGAATACCCTGGATGTAATGATGGAAGCCAACAAGAAAATCAACAGGATTCCTGCACTCACCGAGACAGGATGCCGTGGTATTTCGCAGAAGCAGAACTGGTTCACACAGACTCTCTGGCCTATTCTTCAGAAGTATCAGTTGAGCTACGTTCTCTTCTGGCGAAATGCATGGGACAAGCCGCAGGAGGAAGCCTATCTCCCAGGTGTAGGCGATGGAGCCATCGTTGAGGACTTCAAGGCATTCAAGAAGGAAAAGAAAGTCCTCTTCGTCAAAGACATCAAGAAAGTTAAGTGAAGAACGAAGAGTGAAGAGTGAATAATTCAATAGTCTTTACTAATCATAAAGTTTAAAGTTTAAAGTTCAAAGTAAAAAATATTATGACAACATTTCAAGACAAAGTGAAAGCACTTCGCGCTCATCATGAGGAATTGCTGAGCCGCAAGAATGAACCAGTAGAGTGGGGAAACGGCATCTACGAGAAATATAAGAACCCAATCCTCACCGCAGAACATACTCCATTGGAGTGGCGTTACGACTTCGATGAGAAGAGCAACCCATATCTGATGCAGCGCATCATGATGAATGCTACACTGAACTCGGGTGCCATCAAGTGGAACGGCAAGTATCTGCTTGTGGTACGTGTGGAGGGAGCCGACCGTAAGAGCTTCTTCGCAGTGGCTGAGAGCCCTAACGGTATCGACAACTTCCGTTTCTGGGAGGAGCCTATCACCATGCCTGAGGATTTGATTCCTGCTACCAACATCTATGATATGCGACTCACCGCTCATGAGGATGGCTACATTTATGGCGTGTTCTGTGCTGAGCGTCACGATGATGAGCAGCCAGGCGACCTGAGTGCAGCTACTGCTACTGCAGCCATCGCCCGTACCAAGGACTTGGTTAACTGGGAGCGTCTTCCTGATTTGAAGACCAAGAGCCAGCAGCGTAATGTGGTTCTCCACCCAGAGTTCGTAGATGGCAAGTATGCTTTCTATACCCGTCCACAGGATGGCTTTATCGATACAGGTTCAGGTGGTGGTATCGGTTGGGCACTCGTTGATGACATCACTCATGCCGAAATCAAGGAAGAGAAGATCATCAATGCCCGTCATTACCACACCATCCAGGAGGTGAAGAATGGTGAGGGACCTCACCCAATCAAGACCGATAAGGGCTGGTTGCACCTGGCTCACGGTGTTCGTGGCTGTGCCAGCGGTCTCCGCTATGTGCTCTATATGTATATGACCTCTCTTGATGATCCTACAGAGGTCATCGCAGAACCAGGTGGATACCTCCTCGTACCAGAGGGCCCTGAGTATATTGGTGATGTGATGAACGTAGTGTTTGCCAACGGTTGGATTGCAGATGAGGATGGCAAGGTATTTATCTACTATGCTTCTTCTGATACACGTATGCACGTAGCTACCTCAACCATCGACCGTCTGGTAGACTACTGCATGAACACACCAAAGGATGACTATCGCACTCAGTTCTCTGTGGAGAAGATCAAGGCTTTGGTAGCAAAGAACAGACAGACATTAGGCAAATAATTTTTTATAGGTATAAAGATTGTAGGGATTCATGACTCTCGTACGTATTATGTATGTACGAGGGGTGGATCCCTTTTTTAAAGTTTATAGTTAAAAGTTTATAGTTCAAAGTAAAATAATGGCTAGTATAAAAGAAAAAATTGCTTATGCGCTGGGTGATGCCGCTGCGGGCGGCATCGTATGGAAGGTGATGTCTATCGCCTTTCCGCTCTTCTTTACCAATGTCTTCGGACTCTCGTTTGCTGATGCCGCCGTATTGATGCTGGTGGCTCGTATGTTTGATGTGGTTACCGACCCGCTGATGGGTACCCTTGCCGACCGTACCCAGAGTCGTTTCGGCACCTATCGCCCTTGGCTCATCTATGGTGCCATTCCTTTCGGATTGATTTTCGCACTCCTGCTCTATACCCCGGATTTTGGACCTGTGGGCAAGCGCATCTATGCTTATGCTCTCTATCTGCTGATGATGGCGGTTTATACCATGGTGAATGTGCCTTACGGTTCGCTGCTCGGTGTGATGACCGAGGACGATGACGAGAAGAATCAGTTCTCTTCCTTCCGCATGGTGGGAGCTTATGCGATGGGCTTCATCACCTTGCTCTCTTTTCCGTATCTTCAAGAAATGGTAGGCGGTACAGCTGCTCATCAGTATGCTGTTATCGGTGCTATCCTTGGTATTGCGGCAGCCGTGATGACCTTGGTTTGCGGTCTCCTTACCAAGGAACGCCTCAAGCCGAAGCGTGCCGAGAAGTTCTCTTTCCATCAGTTCTCTGACCTCGTTCACAACAAGGCTTGGCTTTATATGACAGCCATCGCTGTGTGCACCAACTTCTTCAACGGTTTCCGCTATGCTGTAGCCGGCTATATGTTTGATTACTGTCTGCATGGCAATGTAACCATCGAGGGATTGATTATCAACTATACCGTCTTCATGGCGTTTGGTGAGGTAACCTGTATGATTTTCGGCGGCGTATCGCCATGGTTCACCCGATTGGTGGGCAGCAAGCGAATGGCGTTCTTCTGGGCAGCAGCACTCTGTCTGGTCCTCTCGGTCATCTTCTTTTTCATCCCGATGGATCCATCTTATATCTGGGTGATGATAGTTATCGTTGTCCTTACTTCCATGGGTATCGGCATCTATTCACCATTGATGTGGTCTATGTATGCGGATGTAGCCGACTATCACACAGAGCATTTCGGAACATCAGCCACCGGACTGATTTTCTCTTCAGGAACCATGAGTCAGAAGTTTGGTACTGCCATCTCCGGTTCGCTCATCGCCCTCTTCCTGGGTTGGGCAGGTGCCAACATGATTACGGATAAGATGGGAAATACGATGATAGACCCAGCCAGTGTCACAGATTCTGTGCTCACCATGGTATGGTCCTTGTTCTCTATCTTCCCGGCAGTCATCGCCTTCCTGCTGATGGTGCTCTCCTGGAAGTTCCCTATCAGAAAGTAGGCAGTGTCCGGGAATAAGTATCTCGGGAAGTAAATATTGATATTTAACTGATAATCACTATAGAACGAATATGGAAAATATGAAGGAAACCATGAAGGATGTGTTGGAAAACAACATCCTCAACTATTGGATAGAAAAAGTAACTGATGATGAGAATGGTGGCTTCTACGGACGAGTAGATGGCAACGACCAGGTTCATCCTGAAGCCGAAAAGGGCGCCGTGATGAATGCCCGCATCCTGTGGGCATTCTCGGCTGCCTACCGTGTACTCCAGAAACCAGAGTATCTGGAGGCTGCTACCCGCGCCAAGAACTATGTGCGCGACCATTTCCTCGACAAGGAATATGGCGGCATCTACTGGAGCGTGGATTACAAGGGAAATCCGCTTGATACCAAGAAGCAGACCTATGCCATCGGCTTCGCCATCTATGGGTTTTCTGAGTATGCCCGTGCCACGGGCGATAAGGAGGCGCTCGATATTGCGATTTCCCTATATCACGACATCGAGAAGCATGCCTTTGATGCCAAGAACAATGGATATATTGAGGCGTTGACCCGTGAGTGGAAGCCTATCGCCGATATGCGTCTTTCTGATAAGGATGAGAACGGATCCCGCACGATGAACACTCATCTCCATATCATCGAACCCTATACCAATCTCTATCGTGTATGGAAGACTGATGAACTGGAAAAAAGTATCCGCAACCTGCTCGACATCTTTACAGATAAGCTTCTGAACAAGGAGACCTATCATCTTGACCTGTTCTTCAATGATGAGTGGCAGGGAAAAAGAAATATCGAAAGTTATGGTCATGACATTGAGGCTTCCTGGCTGCTCCATGAAACGGCACTCGTTTTGGGCGATAAGGAGTTGCTCCGAAAGATAGAGCGCATCATCCGCAGAATAGCCGATGCTGCCGACGAGGGATTGCGCCCGGATGGAAGTATGGTGTATGAGCATTGGAAGGATGGGGATAAGTTTGATCTCCAGCGCCAGTGGTGGGTACAGTGTGAGAACATTATCGGTCACATCGATCTCTATCAGCATTTCCGCACCGAGGAGAATCTGCTGATAGCCATCACTTGTTGGAATTATGTGGCGAAGCATCTGTTGGATGCCAAGAACGGCGAGTGGCATTGGGCTATCCTGGAGGATGGTTCGGTGAATAAGGAAGATGATAAGGCTGGTTTCTGGAAATGTCCTTATCACAACAGTCGTATGTGTCTTGAACTCATCGAAAGAGATTATTGATATTTAGGTTTCTAGTCGTTAGCATTTTTTTATAGCATTATAAATACTTTTCCGGAATCTGCCGCAAGGCAAAATCCCCGGCAAGTATAAGCCCCCAGCCCGCTTGAAGAAGTAGGCTGGGGCTTTTAGTATTATGTTCATCACATCAATAACTGAATCGGGAATATATTTACCCTTAAGGCTAAATATAATTACCCTTAAGGAAAAATATTTTTTGCCTTAAGGGTAAATATAAAAGCTTCTCTTGTTCTTTTTTGAATCTTCTTCGCCATTTTCTTTGGTTATTCCGAATAAATATTGTATTTTTGCAGCCATTGGAAATAAGTTAGTCTGAGGAACGCCTCAAGATAGAATTTAAAATGTAAATTATTCAATATAAATTAATGTACATAGCAGTAGCAGGAAATATCGGTAGTGGCAAGACAACACTTACCAAAATGCTTTCCAAACATTATGGATGGAAACAGTATCTGGAACCCGTTGCCGAAAACCCATATATCGACGACTATTACAAGGATATCTCCCGATGGGCACTCAACATGGAGGTGTTCTACCTCAAGCAGCGATTCAAAAACCTGCTCGAGATTCAGCACAGTAAGGAAACCGTTATCCAAGACCGCACTATCTTCGAGGGAGTGTATGTCTTTGCCGCCAACAACAGGGCGATGGGGCACATGGATGAGCGTGATTATGAAACCTACATGGAACTCTTCGAGTCGATGATGGAGGTGGTGAAGATGCCCGAACTCATGATTTATCTCCGATCTTCGGTTCCCCACCTGGTGAAGAACATCCAGAAACGAGGCAGAGACTATGAGCAGCGCATGCCTATCGACTATCTGGAAGGCATCAACCGTCTTTATGATGATTTCATCATGAATAAGTATAAGGGTAGGGTGCTGGTGGTAGAAGTGGATGACCTCGACTTCGAGCACAATCCCAAGCAGTTTGGCGACATCGTAGATAAGATTGATGCCAAACTTTTCGGCCTCTTTCCCAAGGAAGAATAATCTTCTTAAGAGAATCATATTTACTAATCATAAATTTCAAATTTCAAAGTTCAAAATTCAAAGTAAGAAAATGCATATAGCAATAGCTGGAAATATAGGTAGCGGCAAGACAACACTGACCAAGATGCTTGCCAAGCGATATGGTTGGAAGGCAAACTTCGAACCCGTAGATAATAACCCATACCTTGCCGATTACTACAAGGATATGGAACGCTGGTCGTTTAATCTTCAGATTTATTTCTTAAACAAGCGATTCCACGACGTGGTGGAAATCTCACGCTCCGAACAGACCATCGTACAGGATCGTACCATCTTCGAGGATGCCCGCATCTTCGCTCCCAACCTTCACGACATCGGTATGATGAGCGACCGGGATTTCGCCAACTACACCGACCTCTTCGACCTGATGATCAGTCTGGTGAAACTCCCCGACCTGATGATCTATATCAAGAGCAGCATCCCAACCCTCGTGAAGCACATCGAGAAGCGCGGAAGAGATTTTGAGAAAAGCATCCGCATCGACTACCTGCAAGGCCTGAACAACCGTTACGAAGAGTGGATTAAGAGCTACAAGGGCCGCCTCATCATCGTGGATGGCGACAACCTGGAATTTGCCGATAATCCCGAAGACTTCCGCAAGATTACCGACCTGATAGATGCAGAATTATTTGGCTTCTTCAAGGAGTAGAGCAAGGAGGAAACAAGTAGTAAAGCAAGTAGTCTGGCAAGTAGTTGAGTAAATAATGGGCTTTTTTTGCCCATTATTTAACATTTAACATTAAAAATTATATTCTTTCAGAAATAATTGCTACCTTTGCAACCGCTTAGAAGCATTAAACAAAATAACGTTATAACAATTTTTATGAACTTTACACTATTTATCACCGTTTTGCTGACGGCTGTAACCTTGGTGGTGGCTGCTTATGTCATTGCGAAGTTGATCGGTCCTCGTTCATACAATCCGGTAAAGGGTGAACCTTTTGAGTGTGGTATTCCGACACGTGGCAGCTCCTGGTTGCCATCACACATCGGCTACTATCTCTTCGCCATCCTTTTCCTGATGTTTGACATCGAGACAGTATTGCTTTACCCATGGGCAGTCGTAGTTAAGCAGTT